>DASYRN010000169.1:0-4720 GCA_036004365.1 Binatia bacterium | reverse complement strand
CGTCGCCAATGGAAGCGTCGAGTTTGTGGACGGCAACCACGTTTCGACGTATGGCAAGCGCACCCGGGGGGATCGCTGGGTTTATCTCGCTCAGAGTGTGAGCCTTTTAAATCACCGTTTGGTGGTAAGGCCAGAGTCGGGGATTTCCAAAGTGTCCGACCTCAGAGGCAAGTTGATCGGCAGCCGGGGCCAGCATCCGGGACTCAATACCTGGCTGTACCTCAAGCGGAATAATCTCGACGGAGAAGTCGAGGTCTTGAAGATTCGTGACGAGGAGCTGGATCTGTGGGAAGCCGTGCGGGATAAGAAGGTGGACGCTGCGTTCATCACGCCGCCCACGGATATCTTCGCGCGCCGCGCCGGCCTCAAGGTGATCGATGTCGATTTTCTGCCGATGGTCTGGTTCGTAACCGTGTCGACCGGCTTTCCCTTCGTCGAAAAGCATCCGGACATTGTAGATAAGTTTTTGAGAGGGTTTTGTGAGGGGATCGCCTATTTCAAGACGCATCGGGCGGAATCAATTAAAATCATCAAAAATAGATACAAGGTCGAGGGCGATCTCGATGATGAAACGGCCACGCATCTCTACGAGGATCTGGCCAAGATCCTCCAGCCGAGACCTTACGCATCCGTGCAGGCGATCGACGCCGTTTACGAGATAGCCAAGAAGCAGGATCCGGCGGCCGAGAAGGTCGAGCCGATGTCGCTGTGGGATTATCATTATCTGCGCAGAGTTGACGACAGCGGGTTTATCGACAATTTGTATAAACTTTGATTGCCAGCAATCCAAAAACTTCTTTTACGATCATGGTGCGTGAGTCCTCTTCATTTAATCTCCTCGCCCTCCCTTGGGAGGGAGAGGATTGAGGTGAGGGTGGTGCGCACCGATTTTGCCCTCACCCCAACCCTCTCCCGCTCGCGGGAGAGGGAAATTGTGTGGGTCGCAGAAACAGAGCAGTTGGAATGAGTACCAGCGCGCCCAGAATCGGCGTGAAGATGGCACCCGATGAAGCGAAGCGCTTTGTCGACAACCTCAATGCCCAAGTGCTGCGCAGATGGGACGAACGGGTCAGCCAGCAAGCTTTCATGAAAAAACTCGTGGAAGGAACGCTGCCCCTCTCGGCCATCAAGATTTTCTTCCGCAACTGGGGAAATTTCACGGTCGAGATCAATACCTTGATCGCTGCCTCTTACCATAAGCATATCGGCTTCTTCAAAAAGCACGCCGATTTGCTCGCACCCTTCGGAGCGAAAGTCGCCGACGAATTCGTGCACCCCAAGCCGCCGGGACACATCCTTGTGATGCTGCAGACAGCCAAAGCGCTAAGTCTTACCGAGGATGAGATTCTGCGACAGCCGATGTTACCGGGGGCGCGAGCGATTTTGGATTTCAAGCGCGCGCTCCTGTGGGAAGGGACAGTCGCCGAATGGTGGTTCTCGATGCTCACGGAGGAGCCGATCGGATATTGGGCGAGGGCTTGGTTCAAGGCATTGACCACGCACTACGGCTTCACGCGCGATCAGGCGATCTACTTTTCCACTCACGAGGAGGCGGATCTCAAGGAGCATGACGAAGGAGTCATGGGGCATGGTAGCTTCAACCGCATGGTGATGCAGCGGATCCTTGAAGACGGATACGCGGATGTCCGGGCGGGCTACAGCTTAGAATACTGCGCTTTCGCTGCCGTGGATCTTTACGGCCTGATGCATCGCGCCGCGTATGAGGAAAGTGTTTAGAAGTGATCCGAAAAGACTTGCCTAGTGGTCTGAGATCTTTTGTGGAACCGCCGCTAATAATCTCCTCGCCCTCCTTGGAGGGAGAGGATAAAGGTGAGGGTGGTCGACGTTGAATCTTGCCCTCACCCTTACCCTCTCCCGCGAGCGGGCGAGAGTAACAATAGGAGCGTAGAAATTTAGTGTGTTAGCCGGTCTTTATTCAACATCTTGGCAGAACAGGCCCCCCAGAAAATTTCTCTTTTAGGTAATTGCTGTTAAGGACCATATGATCGTTTCTCGTTTGGGAGTTCCGAGTTTCGTGTCAACTTGAAACTCGAAACCTGAAACTGCACGAAGAAAAAGGAGGAGAGAAGTGCGGGCACTACTAGCAATCGTTTTTGCTCTTGCGCTTTGCGTTGCGCACGCAATGGCACAGCACCAGCATGGAGGTGAAACCACAAAAGCGCTTGAACTTCACCCTGGGCTGGGGAATTACCACTATCCCGTCACCACGAAGAATCCCGAAGCTCAAACCTACTTCAACCAGGGACTGATGCTTCTCTACGGCTTCAACCACGACGAAGCGGCCCGCTACTTCCGCCGCGCCGTGGAACTCGACCCTGAAGCGGCGATGCCGTACTGGGGCCTCGCGCTCTCCATCGGGCCGAACTACAACGACGCCGCGGTGGATGAGAACCGCGCGAAAGCCACCTACGAAGCCGTGCAGAACGCGGTTAAGCGCGCGTCAAACGCGAGCGCCCGCGAGCAGGACTACATACGCGCTTTGGTGAAGCGCTACCCGTCGTCGAATGCGAAGTCAGACTGGAAGCAGTTCCACCTTGAGTACAGCAAAGCCATGCGTGAGTTGGTGAAAAAGTACCCGGACGATCTCGATGCGGCCACAATGTTCGCCGAGAGCCTGATGATGCTCCGCCCCTGGCAGCTCTGGATCCCCGACGGCAAGCCTGCGCCCGGCACCTTGGAGCTTGTCGCAGTGCTCGAGTCCGTGATCAAGCGTAACCCCGATCATCCCGGCGCGAACCACTTTTACATTCACGCTGTGGAAGCTTCGCCGAACCTCGAACGCGCCATCCCGAGCGCGATGCGCCTCATGACCCTCGTTCCCGGCACGGGCCACCTCGTCCACATGCCGGGGCATATCTTTCTTCAAACCGGCGACTACGAGCTGGCGGCAAAGACAAACGTTAATGCCGCAGCGGCGGACAAGGCGTTCGTCCAGCGCACCGGCGCCACCGGCGTTTACCCGCTGATGTATTGGACGCACAACATTCATTTCATCTCTTACGCGCGGGCCCAACAGGGCCGATACGATGAGGCGAAGCAGGCAGCTGAGGAAATGGTCAAGAACGTCGGTGACGCGGATCTACAGATGCAGATGCTCGAAGGATTTCATCTCTATCCGCTAATGATGGCTCTCCGTTTCCATCGCTGGGACGACATTCTGAGCGCGTCGGCTCCCAAGCCCGAGCGGAAGCTCCACCGCGCGTTCTCGCAGTACGCGCGGGCAATGGCGCTGGCCGGGCAGGGCAAGCTCACCGAAGCAATAGCGGAGCGGAAGCAATTTGAGTCGTTGCGTAAGGCGATACCGGCCGAATCGCAATTCCTCAACAACAATAAATCCTCGGATATTTTAGCCCTTGCGGCAGCGACGCTCGATGCCCAGCTCGCCTGGGCCCAAGGGGAAAAGCAAAAATCCATCCAAGAGTGGCGCCGTGCAGTCAAGCTCGAGTCCAAGATCCAGTACGATGAGCCCCCGGCGTGGTTCTACCCGGTGCGGCAGTCGCTGGCCGCCGCGTTGCTGCGCACCGGACAGGCCAAGGAGGCGGAATCCGTCTTCCGCCAGTCGATTAAGAAGCAGCCGCGCGACGGCCGGCTGCTCTTCGGCCTATGGCAGAGCTTGACCGAGCAGAAGCGCGATAACGAAGCTGCCCTTGTCGAGCAGCAGTTCAACGCCGCGTGGAAGGATGCCACGGTGAAGCTGCGCATTGAAGATTTGTAAGCCCGTACCACGGACTTTCGTCTGCGGTTTTGGGGGCTTCCGGCGATCAGCCGCCCGACATGGAGAAGCTGCTAACGATTGCCAATAAATACGGTGTCAAAATCCTCGGGCCGCAGTAAGTGAAAATTCAAACGGCGGATGTCAGGCTTTTTTGCGCTTGTCGCTGCCTGATCCTTATGCCTATCGATTGTCAGCCATAATAGAGATCGGTTGGTCACTATGTCGCCTGGGCTTAACTCTAAGTCAGGCCGTCCTCCGTATGTAAGGCAAAAACTTCCGTGTTTCGGAATTTTTCAGTCGTGATATGCTGACCAACATATTCAATAGTTAGAAGGCCGGAGCGATGCGCATCGAATTTTTTTCGGAAGGTAACCCCGACTGCCCAGCGATTCTATTTTACGGTTGTCCGTCTGCCGGAGCCGTGGCGCTCATTAACACTTTCAGGCTACTTGCCGGGAGTCACGAGACAGAAATTGCACTTCACCAAGTTACTGACGTCACGCCTATTGGAGAGATCCAAGTACTTGCCACGAACGCGAAGGGCCGTGCTGGCGTGCAGCAACTTTCAGCCAGTATGTTTCGCTGGCGGCAAGACAGAGAAGGTTGGCTTGAAGTCGCCGACCTTGCCGAGCCAGTAGCTCAGAGCAATCCGAGTGAAGGAACCAGATTTCAGTATCTTGAGAGAAACGGCAGAGTTAATGTTATCTTTTCGAGTGACCGGGCGTGGTAACTGACCGCCTTCTAACCCGCCGCTGGAGCCGATTCTGAACCTCCATCTTGGTGGACGCCTTTTCCGCAGCGGCTCAGCGGCATCGCGTTATCCGTCGAGGGTGTAATGGGGTGGGTCAGCGGCAACGTTAGACAGAAGCCTATTTCAGATGGAGGATGTCATGGAAGCGATCAAAGACGGGAGCCATCTCTATGAAGTCGAGCGCCGGGCTCATCATGCCATGCGGCCCGGGTTCCGCATTACCGAGCTCCAGA
>DASYRN010000168.1:0-18979 GCA_036004365.1 Binatia bacterium | reverse complement strand
TACTTTCGTGCCAGCTTTCGATAAGCCTTGCGAATCTCGTCTTGCGACGCGTTCCGCTTCACGCCCAGGATGCTGTAAAAATCCTGATCGGCCATATTCTCAGTAGGATACTAGCGCTTCGCTGAGTTGCAAGAGAAACGTGTCTTCTTGACACAGGTAACCTGCCTTGGTAGGTTCGCGCCGTCTGGGAACTCCCCCTTGGCCCAAGCCAAAGTCCTTTATGGCAGCCTCCGGCGCCAAGATCGCAGTCGAGCATGCCAGCAAGCTGTTCCTCGAAGGAACAGTCGTGGCGTTTCGCAACGTCGATCTGACTGTACGACCCAACGAGTTGCTCTGCATTGTCGGCCCCTCTGGCTGTGGCAAGACCACCCTTCTCCGCTGTATTGGAGGACTTCTGGCTCTGAGTTCCGGGCGAATTTTGGTCGACGGCGCCCCGGTCCATTCCCCGCGCGAGGGCGTAGCGATTGTCTTCCAACACTTTGGCCTGCTCCCTTGGAAAACTGTGGCTGATAACGTCGGCTTCGGCCTTAGGATGTCAGGAGCTACCCGAGAGGTGGTAACCGAGCGGGCGGACCACTACATCAGGCTGGTCGGCCTCGAGGGATTTGAGCGCCACTATCCCTACCAACTCAGCGGCGGCATGCAGCAGCGGACCGGGCTAGCGCGGGCACTGGCCGTCAATCCGGACATCCTGCTCATGGACGAACCCTTCGCCTCAGTGGACGCTCAGACGCGCGAGCTGCTCCAAGAGGAGCTCCTTCAGCTTCATGATCGCGAGCGGAAAACCATGGTCTTCATCACCCACTCGATCGACGAGGCGATCGTGCTGGGCGATCGGGTCGCCGTGATGACCTCGCGACCCGGCCAAGTGAAAGAGGTGCTGCCGATCGGCTTTCAGCGGCCGCGCGATCCGGCCGCGGTGCGGGCGGACGCTCACTACACGGAGCTGCGCAATCATATATGGAATGAGCTGAGGCCGACGGTCTTGGAGGAAGCGCATGAGCGTCAGCCAACTTGAGAGCAGAGCACGGACCGGCACTGCGCCCGCCGCAGACAGCGAACTCACCGCCGAAAAGCAAGCAGCCCGGGAAAGGGCAAGAGCCTCGCAACGAAGGCGGACGACAGCCAACGCTGCGATTCGAGTGGCGTCACTGGTGATCGTTCTAGGAGCTTGGGAATATGTGGGGCGTCAGATCAATCCAGTCCTCTTTACCTATCCGACAGCCGTCGCAAATGTCGCGGCCACGATGATCGCGAGCGGCGAGCTTTGGAAGTACCTCTCGCAGAGCCTTGTGGTGCTTTTTATCGGTCTCGGTCTAGCGGCGATCTTTGGAATCGCGCTAGGGCTCATCATGGCCCGCTTCTGGGTGATCGACATCGCTCTCGACACCTACATCACCGCGCTTTACTCGATCCCCTCAGTAGCGCTAGTTCCAGTCTTGGTGCTCTGGTTTGGTTTTGAGACCACCGCTAAGACGGCGGTCGTCTTTCTCTTTACCTTCTTCCCGATCGTGATCAACACCTATCAAGGTGTCAAGAACGTCGATAAGCACCTCATCGAAGTCGGCCGGGCATTCCGCTGCAACGAAAGAAACCTCTGGATACACATCGTTTTGCCTGCCGCAGTGCCATTCATCGTAGCAGGGCTAAGGCTGGCTATCGGCCGTGGCCTGATCGGTATGGTGCTCGCGGATCTCTATACGGCTATCACCGGTATCGGTTATCTGATCGCGCGCTATGCCAGCATCTACCGCACCGACGCCATGTTCGTGCCAATTGTGACTCTGGGAGTTTTAGGCATTACTTTGACTGGGCTTCTGCGCTTCGTCGAGAAGCGAGTGGCGCCGTGGATGCATCAGCCGGAACGAGAGTGACAAAACAAAGGAGGTTGCACTATGGCGCATGAAGAGATCCACAGAAGCCTCACCTTTCTGGGACCAATCGCGCTGGGAATCGTGCTGGCGCTGTCCATAATCACGTTCGATGCCGCCCGGGCCGCCGCTCAAACCAAGCCTTCGTGCAAAGAGATGCGCAAAGTCAAGCTAGGCGTCTCTGTCTCGCCGCCCAATGTGGTTCATACACCGCCCTTCGTGGCGCGCGCTCTGGGCTTCTTTGCGAACCGCTGCATCGAGGCTGAGATCGTCGAGTTCGAAGGCGGACTTTCAGCCGCTAACCTGGCTGCAGTGGCCCAGGGCCAAGCACTCGCCACAATGAATGCTACCGCGATCGCGCAGGGTCTCAAGGCCAAGCAGATCTGGGGCATGGCGCCGCGTCTGCCGCAGGCCTATGTCGTCGGCGAGGAGATCAAAATGGCGGCAGATTTGAAGGGGAAGCGGCTGAGCGCGACCGGCGGCGGCGTCGGTGGTTTCAATTGGGTCATGGGTCGCGAGGTGCTGAAGACAGCAGGGCTCACGGTTAACGATGTCCAGTTTGTTTCGCAGGCCACTGCAGGAAGATTACCGGGTCTTGTCTCGGGTCAGATCCATGGAGTGGCGCTTCACCCCGAAGATGTCTACCTGGCCCAAAAGCAAAAGCCTGGCGTGCGAGTCCTCGTGGACCTCTCGCAGTTGCTGCCGAAATATTTCTTCAACGCCTACGGCGCGGCAGACGGTATGATTGCCAAGGACCGGGCTTTGGTGCGTGATGTCGTCACCTCCCTCATCGAGGCTAATCGAGCCATTTACACACAAAGGGAGAAGGTTATTCCCGTCATGGTGGAGGCCACCAAGAAACCGCCGGACGCGGTTAACTTTGCGTACGATTATCTGACTAAAAATTGTGTTTGGAGCGTGAACGCCGGCTTTTCCAGGGAACGGACCGAGTGGTCAATCGACAATGCCATTGAGAACGGCGACATTCAGCCGGATAGGAAGCCGACTTACGACCAGGTGGTCGACGTCAAGCTGGGAGAAGAGGCTCTGGCGGCGGCCGGAGGACCGACGAAGATCCGGAATTGCGGCGACTAAGAGACCCAATAAAGTCGTTCGTGAATCCGCATTCCTGAGTAAAAACGAGCACGCAAATCTTTCTCCGCAGCCCATGGTGCTCGAAGCCGCTCCACGTCCGGTTCTCTCTTTTGGCTTGACACAGCAAACCGTGCCGGACTAGGCTCCGCCACAAAGAACACTTTCACAGAGGTGCTGCGATGGCTGAGTCATTGGAGAGCTTTAAGCGCTATATCGGCAAAAGCGAAACAGCTACGGATGTGGTCACAGCGTCGGCGATGTTGAAATTCGCCGCCACGTTGGGGTTGGAAAATCCCTCGATGGAGAAAGGCGCGCCGATTCCCCTTGGATGGTACGGAGCGTTTTTCCCTGCATCCCATCGACCCTCGCAGATGCGCGTCGACGGGCAAGCGTCTGGCGGCGGCATCGCGCCGCCCATTCCTCTGCCGCGCCGCCGAATCGGCGGTACCCGCGTGACGTTTCATGAACCGTTAAGAATCGGCGACGATATCAGTCGGGTCACTGAGATCGCCGATATTCAAATCGACGACGGGCCAAGCGGCGCTATGGCTACCGTGATCGAGCGCAATAGCATCTCGAACAGCCGCGGCCTTGCCGTCGTAGAAGAGCGCGATTTGGTTATGTTGAGCGAAGCGAGAGCGGAGGCTGCAGCGTCGACTTCGCCTGCGGCTCCGACTCAGGCAACCTGGCGACAGGTGATCGAACCCAACCCGCCCCTGCTCTTTCGCTTCTCGGCGATCCGGTTCAATAGCCACCGCATCCACTATGACCGCGACTACGTCACTAAAGTGGAACACCTTCCCGGCTTGGTAGTACAGAGTTCGCTCATATCACAACTACTCATCGAGATGTGCCGCAGGGAGCTGCCGACGCGCCAACTGGCATCGTTCGGTTTTAAAAGCGTGCGCCAGATTTACGATACCGGAAAGTTTACCATCGCCGGAGCGCCGGCCACAGATGGCCGCGAGGCCACGCTGTGGGCGCTCGATGCAGACGGCAAACTTGCCATGACCGCCACGGCAAAGTTTGCATAGCAACGACCAGCGGAGCGTAATAAAATCGCTGAAGCATTCGCGATGACCAGCCTCGGTCATTAGTTTGAGCAGTCGAAGTAAGGAGTCCATGAGATGCTGATGCAACATCCCGACCCGACGGTCGCTCATGTGTTAGAAACCTGGGCGCCGCGAATGATCGTGCAGGGGATCGACTACAACGATCTGATGAGAACCAGCGCGCGCATCCGGGTCTGGGACGACTGGTGCCGAGAGTGGTGCGTGACGGCGGCGATGCATGAGGCAATGGCCCAAAGCGCGGCAGCAGAGGGAAAACCGGTCAGCGCGACCGAAGCCTATTTCCTCGCTGCGATGGCGTATCACTTTGCTTGCAATAACTTCCCACATGATCTGGAGCAGTACATCCCGGCGGCCAAAAAACGGGTGGAATGCTACGCAAAAGCGGCGCCGCATTTGAGCCCGCCGGCCGAGCGCCACGAAGTGCCATTCGAAAAATTCAGGATGGCAGCCTATTTGCGCGTGCCTGCTGGCGCTAAAAAGCCACCCGTTGTGGTGATCATCTCGGGACTTGAGTCGACCAAAGAAGAAGCGTGCACGATGGAAGATGAGCTTCTGTGTCGTGGTCTTGCCACTTTCACCTTCGACGGGCCGGGTCAGGGCGAGAGCTGGTTTCAGGGCGGCCTCATCGTTGAATTTGAACGTGCAACTTCGGCGGTGATCGATTATTTGGAAAGACTATCCCAGGTCGACGCGAGTCGGGTCGGCGTGTTTGGGCCAAGCATGGGCGGTTATCTTGCGCCTCGCTCTGCTGCTTGCGACCTACGAATCAAGGCCTGCACCTTCGCCGGAGGGATGTATGACCGCACGCGCGTGCTGAACCGTTTGGACGACCCATTCGAATTCGCCCGCGTATCTCACATCTGGAAGGTCTATGACAAACAGAAGCTGATCGAGCTACACCGTAAGTGCACGCTCGAAGGACTGGCACCCAAAATTCGTTGTCCCCTCCTCGTCATCCACGGCACGAAGGATTTCGTACCTGTCGAACAAGCAAAACGGATCTATGATGAGGCCTCGGGCCCTAAAGAGTGGGTCTTACTCGAAGGGGGCAATCATGTCTGCAACAACATGCCTCACCGCTACCGCCCTCTGGTGGGCGACTTCTTAGCCAAACATTTAAGAGCCCTGGGATAAGAAGCTAGGACTCAGTTCGCTGTCAGACGCCGCTTCAAAATCCAGGGCTTTCTATCTCGGTTACTCGTTGCCGAAGAAATCTTTCGGGGTGGAAAGGCTCCCCGTTTTGCGAGCCTTTTTTCTTCTTCGCTTTCCCTTAGTCGAACGGCCTCGTCCTGCTTTCGATTTGCTTTTTCTCGCCATAGTCTGGTCCTCCTCTGTTGATACTAATAGGCAAGGTTTATGCCAGATCCTATGGGCAGGAAAAATTTGTTGACTCTAAAAGAACTCTCTTCCTGGCACGGTATTCTAGGCGATCTTTAGCTGCAGGGATTTTCCTGCGACTCCTTTCAATTAATTTTGAGCAATCTCGGTTGCTTTTGGGAGCTGGAGTGCACTGAATTAATTAAGAGTTACGGAATGCCGGGCGGCTTGTTGCTCTTGTCGTAGTACGTTGCGGTGAACTCTGGTTTGCGTCTCTCGCTAAACGCAGCAGATCCTTCGTCGTAATCCTTGCTCTGGCGCAGGTGCTGGTAATACTCTCTATGCACTTTGAAACCTTCTTGCCAGCCCTGAATCTCATACAACAATTTGTAGATGTACTCTTTGGTATGTGCGGCAATCAACTTTCCGTTGCGGTTGATAATACCGCACAACTCCAAACAGTCGTCGATGAGCTTGTCCGGTTCGCAGATTTTTTGCACCAGCCCTAAACGGAAAGCCGTCTCTGCGTCCACCATCTGACCGGTGAAGGCAAACCAGAACGCCCAGCCCAGCGGCAGCGTACACACGTATGATGGCCAGGCAGCCAGGTGGGACCAACGGACCTCGGAGCAGCCAAACTTCGCCGCCGGAACGCAATAGCGGATGTCACAGGCGAGCGCCAGGCTGAAGCCGCCGCCGACCGCAAAGCCGTTGATGGCGGCGATGATCGGCTTATTGAGCTCCAGGTCGCGGAGGTTCGAATAGGTCCGGTTTCCGAAGCGAGGCCCCTGGAGCTCGCCACGAGCCGACGCCAGATTCTCCTTCAGGTCTCCCCCCGCGCAAAAGGAATCACCGGAGCCGGTGAGGATGATCGTCCAGACGTCATCATCGGCCTTCGCCTTTTGCCACGCCTCGTCCAGTGCCCCGTGCAGGTCGCGGCTGATCGAGTTCTTTTTCTCCGGCCGGTTGAGCCGAATGATCGCTGTATGAGGCTCTCGTTTCTCGTAGATAACGATAGGTTCTGGCATAACTCCCCCTCTCTCAAATTAATGCAAAACTCGTGTCCCTGTCTCTGTGTTCCTTCCACTTTGCATTTTTCACTTTGCACTTTGCCTTTTGCATTCGTTTATGTCAAAACACCTTCCGCTTCTAAAGCCTTGATTTGGTCGTCGCTGAGGCCGAGCAGCTCGCGCGCTATCTCGCGGGTATGCTCGCCCATGAGCGGCGCCGGGCCGCGCACCCTTCCCGGCGTCTCCGACAGCCGAGCAGGGATTCCCTCCGTGACTACTTCTCCGGCCTCGGGTTCCTTGAGCTTCACCAGGAAACCTCGCGCGGCATACTGCGCGTCACGCGTGAACTGGTCCTCCACATCCTGGACGACCGCGGCGCAGACGCCGATCCCCTGCAGCTTCTCCATCACTTCGTAGGCATCGCGCTGGCTGGTCCAGAGCTCGACCCACCGGTCCAGCTCCTCTCGGTGACGCACGCGCTCCAAGTGGGTCGTGAACTTCCCGTTGCGGTCCACGCCGGATTGCTCCAGCAAGCTCGAGAACTTCTCCCATTCATCTTGGGTGTAAACGGCGATGGCGCACCACCGGTCGTTACCCTTGCACCGGTAGGCGCCGTAAGGCGCCGCCACCAAGCTCCGGTTTCCCTGTGGCTCGGGCTCCCGGCCGTTGACCGAATACTCCAGATACCTCGGCCCGAGCAGCGATGCGCCGATCTCGAGCTGCGCGTTATCGATCCATTGCCCCCGTCCGGTTTTTTTCCGATGCATCAAGGCCAGCACCACACCGAAGGCGCCGGTGACGCCGCCCATGAAATCGGGATGCTGGGTCCTGGGCTCCGCGGTCGCGGTGGTCGCGCCTGGATAATTCCACAGGTGTGTGCCACCCATGATGTTGCCTACGTTGGGACCCCAGGTCAGATCCGCGGCGTGCGGGCCGGTGCAGCCCAGCCCCTTGACCCGCACGAGAATGCAGGATGGATTGAGCTCCTTCAGTCGGGGATAGTCGAGACCCCACTTCTCTAGGACGCCCAGGCCGTAATTCTCGACCAGCACGTCGCATTTCTTGGCCAGCTCCTTGACCAGCTCGCGCCCCTTTTCCATCTTCATATTCACTGTAAAGGACTTCTTTCCCCTGTGGAGCTTGACGAAATCCGGCTTCTTGTTCCATTTCTTCGGATCCTCGCCCCTGTGGCCGTCTCCCCGGAGGCGCGTCTCTACCCGGATCACCTCCGCTCCAAACTCGCATAAGACGCGCGCGCAGGTAGGACCGGCCGCCCCGGTAGTCAGCTCTAGGACTCGAATCCCCTCCAGTGGAAGCTGATTCATGGATACTTCTCTCGTTAATCAGTAAGGCCCTTCAATCATTCGCTCTCCCAAAAATCCCCTGCCCATCGGAAATGGAGTATTGGATGATGGAGTATTCAGCATGTCGGTACTCCACTACTCCATTACTTCATTTTTCTTGCCTGCCCTAGACCACCTCGGCCGCCGTTAATGCGAGCAGATCTTCTTTGGAAAGACCAAGCTCGCCGCAATAGATCTCCTCGTTGTGCTCGCCGATCAGCGGCGCCGTTCGACTCACCCTGCCCGGCGCTTCGCTCAGCCTTGGAACCGGGCCATAGTGGAGGAATTTGCCGACCACCGGATGCTCCATCTCGATGAAGAGCTGCCGCGCCTTCGTATGGGCGCTCTCCATGAACTCGCGCACCGTGTTGATTGGAGTCACGCTGATGCGGCGCTTTTGACCTTCCTCGTACAGCTCTTCCTTGGTGTGCCTCTTGCAGAAATCCGTGATGGCCTTAAGAACAACCTCGGGACGCTGTCGGCGGTATTCCATCTTCTCAAACTCCGGCCCCGCGATCGCTTCCGGACGGCCCATCCAATCGACCAGCCTTTTCCACTGCTCTGCCGGGATGATGAAGATCCGGACGTATCCGTTCTTGGCCGGGTACGGATCGTAAAGATCGGTCTCTTCCCCTTTGCGCGAGGCGCGGCTGGGCTTGGCGCTTGTGGAGCCGTACTGCGGAATGAAGTAGCCGGCGATGTGCGCTCCGCACTCATGCATCGAAACGTCGATCTGCTGACCTCTGCCGCTTTCCAGGCGATGATAGAGCGCGACTGCGACGCCGAACGCGCCGTAGGTCGAGGCCATGCCGTATGCCACCTCGCCCGGCGCCTGCACCGGAGGCTCACCGGGCTCGCCGGTCAAGACCATCAGGTTGCTGAGCGCCAGGCCGGCGATGTCCGTTGCCTTGTAATCCCGCCACGGCCCGGACTGTCCGAAGGGAGTGATCGATGCCATGATCAGGCCGGGGTTCTTAGCGCTCAGCGTGCCGTAACCCAGACCCAATTCGTCCATGCGGCCGGGACGAAAGGTTTCGACCACGACATCGGCGGAACGGGCAAGCTCCGAAAAAATCGCCTGCCCTTCGGATGAATCCAGATTCAACGTAATGCCGCGCTTGTTGGTATTGTAGTGCAGGAAGTAGAGGCTCTTCTCTGGATGGGGCAGGTCATCCTTGAACGGCGGGTTACGACGCGCCGGGTCGCCGCCCGGCGGTTCTACTTTCAGCACGTCCGCGCCCATGTCAGCCAGGAGCTTCACGCAATGAAAGGCCAACGGCCCCGCCAAGTCCAACACCCGGTACCCGGACAGCACAGGGCTTGCGTTGTCTTCCATCATCGTGCGCCCTTCTGAGAAAAATAGGGACGTGATTCGGCGAGTACTGTTACTCGGAGGAGGGCGTCATGTCAAGCCGAGATAACTTGACAGCTCTCTCTGAGCTCTGTTATAGGGCGAGCAGATTACCGCCGCTCTCGAAGTATAAAGCCAACCTCAGAAGAGAACCTCATGTTGCACGGAAAGCTCAGAATTGCTCCCACCTGTTATCACGTGCTTCACCTCGTTCCGGTAATGTCGGCGCACGAGATGAACTTTTTCTACGATGAGGGTCTCAAGTCTAAGGCCGGATCGCCCGCTTATGAGATCCTGCCCGATGCCATGGTGCCTTTTGGGTTGGAGAAGCTGGGAATCTCACAGGCGATGAAGGAAAAGTCGGTGGATATCGCCCTCGATGTCCAATCTCGGACGGTATTTTTTCAGCGCGCTCGAGGGGCGGATCTGTACATCATCGCGGGCTGGAGAAACCAGCACACCAATGTCTGGGTTGCCCCGCCGCACATCAAGTCGCTGAAGGATTTGAAGGGCAAGCGCGTTGGGATCAGCGACTTCAACAGCATTCGCCACTGGGCGATACAAATCCAGTTGAAAAAGGCGGGGTTGGATTTAGAGCGCGATGTGGAGTGGGTGAGGATAGGGGTCAACGCTCGGCTCCATAGAGACGCGCTCAGAAGCGGTAGAGTCGAGTGCGCCCCTCTGCCGGCCTGGTATGCGGAGGAGCTCAAGAAGGAAGGCTGCAATGCTCTCGTCACGCCTGCGGATCAATATCCTGATGGGCGTCCCGAGCGGATCATTGCTGCTACGGGAAGGATTCTTGAAGAGCAGCCCGATTTGGTCAAGAGCTTTCTTAAAGGGATAATCCGGTCTTATTGGTTTGTGCGCGATATGCCCAAGAATCTTGAATATATCAACAATCTCGAAAAGAGACTCCGGCTGCAGAGTGCGGACCCGGAAGAAAGGGTGGTTACAAATTCCTCTCGTACCCTACGGGACTTGGAGGCAATGCCGTTTCCGATTGACGGGCGCGCCACAGGATTCGAGGACATGTTAGCGGAAGAGAAAAGGCTTGGGGAGCTTAATTACGAGGTTCCGGCTATTAAAGACGTTTGCGCGCAGGATTTAGTCGCCGACGCCTATAAGGAACTGAGGGGGCGGAAAGAGCTAGAGCCGGAATATCAACGGGTTCAAGCAATCGCTGAGCGGTGGGGCTACTAAGCCGAGCGGCGCTCGGCATCTCAAATCGCAGATCTCAAATGGCAAATTTGTGATACGAGATCTGATTTCCAGAATCGCCGTGCCCATCCTAAATCAATAGAGGAGAACAAAGGTGGAAAAGAGAACTCTCACAAAGTCACTCGGGTTCATTCCGATTATCTTTCTCTTTTTCCTTTCCCTTATCACGTCAGTTGCCGCGCAATCATCCAAGAACTTCTACGAAGGGAAGACGATTACGCTCCTTGCCGGCTCTTCCGCGGGAGGCGGGACGGATATGACGGCAAGGCTCATCGCTCGGCATATGGAAAGGTACATCCCGGGGAATCCAAGAATTCTCGTGGTCAACAAACCAGGCGCCGGCGGGATGATCGCTGTAAATGAGCTTTATAATCTTAAAAAACCCGACGGCCTTACCATGAGCACTATGAACACTGGGAGTCTTTTTGGCACTGCCAAAGGCAACGACGCCCTCAAGTTTGAGCTGCAAAAATTTATCTGGGTAGGTCAGGCTCTGGATGAAGCACAGACGGTTTATGTAAGATCGGCGACGCCCTATACGACCTTTGATGCTATTAGAAAGGCCAACAAGGAGGGCAAGCAGCCGAAGATGGGAGCGCAATCACTCGACCACACCAGCAATGTTGTGGTGAAGATCATCGAACAGATTTTGGGCTTGGACTTTCAAGTCATCCCCGGTTATCAAGGCACGCCGGAGATCTTGCTCGATATTGAGCGCGGTGCTCTCGATGGCCGATCGCAAGGAACGGGCTCTCTGTTGGGTACCAGAAGGGAGTGGATCGAAAAACGTTTTGTGAGACTTCTCGCTACCTCGAGGAATAAGCGCGATTCACGCTTACCCGAAGTGCCGACTATCGAAGAGCTGGCCCCGCCGGAAAGAAAAGGCTTGCTGACCGCATTATATGCGGCCGAGAATATCGGCAGATCCATTGTCCTACCCCCCGGCGTTCCGCCGGAACGGGTTAAAGTTCTCCGCGACGCGTTTGCGGCGATGACCAAGGACCCGCAATTTTTGCGGGAGGCCGATAAAATAGGACTGGAAATCGGCTTGACCCGTGGTGAGGACATGAACCGGGACATTGAAAACACGCTCAAAGATAAAGAGCTAATGAGTCTGTATCGCAAGATTGTTACTGCTCCGTGATTATACCCTTTCTGGCTACTCACTACCGCCCTTGAATCCTCTCGCCTTTCTCATTGATTTCGGCAGTACCTACACTAAAGTCATTGCGGTCGACCTTCGTACTTCTGAGATCATAGGCAGGAGTCAGGCACCTTCAACCGTGCTCACCGACGTGCGTGAGGGATTGGTGCAGGCCTTGGCCGTGCTGCACGAAAGACATCGTCTGTTTGACCATCCACCCTCTGACTTGGACATTCTCCACGGCAAGCTGGCTCTCGCCTCGAGCAGCGCGGCGGGTGGGTTAAAGATGGCCGTGATTGGGTTGGTTCCGGGTCTTACCGTCGAGGCTGCGAACATGGCGGCCCTCGGCGCTGGGGCCAAAGTGGTCGGCTCATTCTCCTTCAAGCTTGAAGAAGAGGCGATTGAGGAAACCGAACGTCTTAGCCCTGATATGATCCTTCTCACCGGCGGGACGAACGGAGGAGACTCCGGGACCATCCTCTACAACGCTCGCTCGCTAGCACGCTCTGCGGTTTCCGTCCCCATCGTCGTAGCAGGAAATCAAGCGGCGGCCAGAGAGGTTTGCGAAATCTTAAAACGCGGCGGCAAGGAATTCCGTTGTGCCGAGAATGTTATGCCTAAACCTGGAGAGCTGGCAGTGGAATCCGCGCGGGAAGAGATTCGCAAGTTGTTCATGGAACGAATCACACGCGCGAAGGGGCTCGATCGAATCAAGGAGGTTGTCCCGGTGGTTCTGCCCACCCCAATGGCGGTACTTCAAGGTGTCCTCCTAGGCGCTGAAGGGACGAGTGCGCACAAAGGCTGGGGAGAGATGCTCGTGGTTGATGTGGGGGGAGCGACGACCGACGTTCATTCCATTGGCTACGGGATGCCCTCCGGTCCAAACACCATCGTTCAAGGCCTGCCTGAGCCTTTCGCCAAAAGGACTGTCGAGGGAGATCTGGGAATCCGCTACAATGCCGTGACTCTATTGGGTCGGGTGGGTTTGGAAAATCTTGAGAGAGAGTTTCGCACCGCCTTCCCCGAATTTGCGGTCTCTCGTGAAGAACTCATGCTGTATATCGAGCACATCAGCCAAGACACCGCCCGAGTCCCCCGGGAAAGATGGCACTACGCAATGGACGCCCTTCTGGCCCGCGCGGCCGTGGACCTCGCTGTGAGCCGCCACGTGGGACGGCGGGAAAGGATCTTCGCCCGAGAGGGTGAGGCGTGGGTGCACTATGGCAAAGACCTAAGCGAGACGCCGACGCTCATCGGAACAGGAGGGGTGTTTGTCTATAATCCCTACGCTTTCTATGTCTTTTCCCCATGCACGAGGGAAAATGACCGTCTGCAACTCCTGCGACCGAAGAATCCGAAGGCCTTTATAGACTCGTCCTATCTTCTTTATGCTGTCGGACTTCTCTCGAAAATTCACCCGGCTGTGGCCCTGCGAATTTTTCAGGCGCACATGAGGCCACTGAGTCTCCGCCAATCTCATGGTTGAGCAATGGCGAGGAGTCCAAAGCTGTTTCGGTGAACGGAGCAGGCCCTCCTCAGTGCGCGACGCTACAGTTCTCGCGATGGAGTCGACGAACCATTGACAGTCAAAAAGATGCGTTGATAGAGTTGGACAGGTTTGGAGCCTCTGGTTTATCTAAAGTTGTAGCGTCTCTTTCCCGGAGGAAAACATGGCTATCGGGCTTACGCATGGCGGGTCGAACATATATTCGTCCACGGAGCGGCCGCACGAGGTCTGGGTAGGGACTCAAGACGGGCTCGTCGTTCTTGAGCGCACGGACGGAGCGGCTTGGCACATGGCTCATCGCGCGCTCGGCGGCCTGCACATCAGCTCCATGATTACCGAGCCGAGCGAAGGGCTGCTTTTCGCCGGCGCATTTTTCGGCTCCCTTCACGCAAGCGAGGATGGCGGCAGGACTTGGGAGCGGCGCGACAGAGGGCTGGCGCATCAGGACGTCTATAGTCTGGCCTGCGCTCAGGTCGACGGCCAGGTGCGGATCTACGCGGGCACGGAGCCGGCGCACCTCTTTTACAGTGACGACCTGGGGCTTCACTGGACCGAGCTTCCCTCTTTGCGCGCGGTGCCGAGCACGCCGGATTGGTCGTTCCCGGGGCCTCCGCACGTCGCGCACACGAAGTTCATCACCTTCGATCCTTACGATCCCAACACCATCTACGCTTGCATCGAACAGGGGGCTTTATTAAAGAGCACCGACTCGGGAAAGAGCTGGGTCGAGCTCAATACGGTCGGTTTCTTCCGTGACAGGAACCGGCCGGTAGAGCATTTCTACGACGTGCACAGGGCGCTCATCGATCCGCGCGACCCTAGCCGGATCTATGTCACCGGTGGGGCCGGGCTCTATGTCACCTTCAATAGCGGAGATCGCTGGGAGCGATGGACGAGCCCCGACTGGGCCGAAGATGTCTATCCGGACGGTTTCGTCCTGAATCCGCGCCATCCGGAGATCATGTTCGTCTCGGCCGCCGAACACAACCCCACGACCTGGCGCAAAAGCGGGCCGCTGGCCCATGCCGGGAGCAAGATCTACCGCAGCGAGGACGCGGGACGGAGTTGGAAGCGGCTGGCGGGCGGGCTCCCTGAGCGGATGAAGCACGAGGTCGGCGCTCTATGCCTTGTCGATTGGGAGCGGGGGTATTCGGTCTTCGCCGCCACGACCGGCGGCGAGGTCTACTGCAGTGAAGACGGCGGCAAGCGCTGGACTCTCAACGCCTCCGGGCGCGCACCGATTTCCAAAAAGGGGCACGAGCGGCTTCTCGCCGCAAGTTGAATCCGTCCAGGATTGGATCTCGATTCCACCAGCATTCGTACCTTAGTCCTGGCCTCGTGCCCATGGCCTGAAGGCTCTCTGCCCCGAGAAACCTCCGACTTAAATCGTCTGTATTATTTTACCTTGAGAAGCCTCTTGATGTTGCCCGACATGATCAGCCGTAGATCCTCGATCTTGAGCCTTAAGTGGCGCTGTGCATGCTTGACGATCTTTTCGATCTCCCAATCCATCGGGTTGAATGGATGATCCGAGCCGTAGAGGACGCGGTCCGGGCCTGCCCATGAGATCGATTCGCAGAAGAACGGCAGCCAGCCCACGCCCGAGCTATCCATGTGCACGTTCTCACACCTCTTTGCGATCTCGACGACTTCTCTCACCCCTTCGACCAATCCCGAATGACCCATGATGATCGGGAGCTTAGGAAAGTCTCTAGCTACTTCGCCGATCCGCTTTGGACTCGCATTTTCGCCGAGACCACAATGAAACAGAACGACTAAACCGTGCTGCTGCGCCGCCTCCATGAGCGGGTAGACCTTTTCTTTGTCATTAGCAGGGCAATTTTCGATCAAAGGATGAATCTTAATCCCCTTAAGCCCAAGCTTCGTCCCCTCCTCCAAGACCTTGAGTGTATCCTTCGAACCCAACCCGGGGCTCAGCCTCATAAAGCCGTGGATGCGGCCTGAGTGTTTTTTCATCGCGTCGGCGACGTATTGGTTGGTTTCTCTGTAATCCGAAGGCTCACCCATGCCGATTGCAAAAGTCACCACTCCATCCACACCGGCGTTGTCCATTGAATTCAACATGTCCTCCGCCATGAATTTCATGATCGGCGGAATCTGATGTATGGCGAGCTTCTTTCTCGCACCCATGTGCGAGTGTGCGTCAATGACTTCGATCTTTTCACCTTCAACGGTAATCATCTTTCCTCCTCGACGATTTTTTTCGAGCCTATCCGATGGAAAATTTGACGTCAACTTGATCTCCGATTCGACCGCGGTTGGACATTTTCCCCGGCTTCAGGTAACAAGATGTTGCCTAGCACCGAAACATCCGGCGCGATTAATTAATGATCCCGAATGAGCTGCGCGTACTTTCATCCTTTATCCTTTCGCCTTCATCCTTTTTGACTAGGGAGGTTTTATGACGCTGATATTGAACAACGATGAGATCCAGCAGGCGCTTAGTGTGAAAGATTGCCTGGATGTGATGGAAGAAACTTACCGTGAGTTGGCCACGAGCCAAGCGGTGAACCGCCCGACGAGCCACTCTTACCTGCCACATTCCCTTCCCCAGTCCACTTACAGCTTTAAGTCCGTGGACGGCGGCGTAAAGAAATTCGGGGTTCTGGCGCTCCGCATCACCTCCGATATCGTGCGGGAAAGGAGCGTCAACAATTCCGTCCGCCTGGAGAAGCTTCCTCTGGCCGGCACCGGACACTTTCTCGGCTTAGTCCAACTATTCAGCGTCGAGACGGGTGAGCTTTTGGCGATCATGCCGGATGGCTTCATCCAGCAGACCCGAGTCGGAGTCACGAGCGCGCTTGGCGCGAAAGTGCTCTCGCGCCAAAATTCCGAAGTCCTCGCTCTGATCGGGTCGGGCGGACAAGCCCGCTCTCATTTTCGCTTTTTAACCTCCATCCGCCCGATCAAGCGGGTCAGGGTCTACAGTCCCAATCCCGACCACCGAAAAACCTTTGCAGCGGAGATGGAAAAAGCTTCCGAAATTCCGACGGAGCCCGTTGATAGCGCAGAAGCCGCGGTGAAAGGCGGCGACATCGTCTGCAGCGCCACCAGCTCTTCCCGCCCCGTGATCAAGGCGGATTGGCTCGAGCCCGGAATGCACTACAACGCCATCCGGGAGTTCGAGATGGACGAGGCCGCCCTAAAGAAAAGTGACGTCATTGCGATTCACACCCGCTTCGGCGGCATCCAACACTTCCAGCCGCCGGGCATGGATAAGGACCTTCCGGGCGTGCGTCGTGAAAAGCCGAGAGATTGGAGCCGTTATCCTGAGATTCAGGACCTTTTGGTGGGGAAATCCATAGGCCGCACGGGCAACCAACAGATCACCTTCTTTCTGAACAACATTGGAACCGGCGTCCAGTTCGCAGCCATGGGCTACTGCGCCTATGGTGCCTGCAAAGAAAAAGGGCTAGGCCGCGAGATCCCGACAGATTGGTTCTTGCAAGACATTAAACCTTAGACAGGCAAGGACCCAGCAGAGATATTGAATCCATACGATTAGTATTATAGGGGGATAAAGGACAGAGGAAAGGAGGCTCTTATGAAGAGGACAAAACAGTCAGGCGCTGCCGCTGTTTGGACCCTGGTAGTAAGCTGTTTGGTTTTTGTCTCATATTCGTCTGCCTCGTCTGCGACAGATGAAACGATAGATGAAATCTACAAGAAGGCCCTAAAAGAAGAAGGGGTTTTGAACTGTTATTGTTCACTCGCCCAGATCAATGCAGAGAAGATTTACCCGGTATTTGAAAAACGCTTTCCCGGCATCAGGATCAACCATGTAGACGCCACGTCCGATAAGCTTGCGGTTCGCGCTATCACCGAAGCACGGGCAGGCAGGGTTATCGCTGATGTCCTCGAATTCGGAATAGAAAACATCATACAGGTTCACCAGCAGGGCCTCCTGTTGGAGAGGCTCCCTCCCGAAGCGGCAGCCTACCCCGCAAACTTGAAGGGGCCTTTTTGGATCGCGAATAATCTGATCTTTTTTGTAGGTGCCTGGAATACCAATCTGGTGAAAAAAGACGAAGAGCCTAAGTCACTTGACGATTTTGCCGATCCCAGATGGAAAAACCGGCTTATCGCAGAGCCGAGGGATGCGGAGCTGCTGATAGGCTTGATGCACAAGCATAAGAGCCTGGAAAAAGCCCGCGCTATCCTCACTAAGATTGCCGCCAACAACGTGGAGTTCCACAAAGGGCACTCCGAGCTGGCGGAGTTCCTGGTGGCCGGACAAGGAGCGGCCTGCTTCACATGCTATTCCCATCACTACCCGCCGCGGATCAGGAAAGGGGCGCCCCTGGGTTACCTTCTTACCGAAGGAGTTGGAGCCATCATCGGAGTTGCAGTCATGAAGAATCCGCCCCATCCAAATACCGCGTGGCTCTTCACGCGCTGGGCGGCATCAGAAGAGGGCCAGAAGGTTTATGCCTTGGGTGGCCGCACGCCGGCCCATCCAAAGGTCGAGCCTACTGAGAAGGTCCGCCCAGAGAAAATCTATGCGGTCGGCGCCGACGACGTGAAAGAGTTCGCCAAGTACGAGAAGATTTGGAAGGAGATATTCAAACTGAGATAGTGCGAATCGAAGGAGCTCAATCGAGGATATGAAAGCCAGGTTTTTGCTTTATTTCTTCCCTGGGATTCTATGGATACTATTAGTGCTTCCGCGGGCTACTTTTTCGCAGAACGTTGAGGAGATTCTTGCCCAGGTCAACAAACTCTCCCCCGCGGAAAGACAGAAACAACTCGAGGCCGGAGCGAAAAAGGAAGGCAAACTCAAGTTCTCTTCAAATGAAAACACGGATCTTATCCAGAAGTATCAGGCTGGCTTTGCCGCCAAGTACCCGTTTCTCAAGGTCGAGTCCTCAAGAGAGAGCGGAGCTAAAGGGGTGGAAAAAATTCTTCTGGAGCACCGGGCCGGAAAGCTGGACACCGATGTGATCGGGACTCCCTTTGAGACAACTGGATACCTAAAGAGAGAGGGAGTCTGGGCCCGTTATTTTTCTCCCGAGTCACAGTATTATTCCAGCCTGTTTAAGGACAAGGACGGCTATTGGACGGCGAATCACTTTAACATCGCGGTGATTGGGCACAATACGAGATTGGTGAAATCCGAAGAGGCGCCTAAAGACTATCCGGACATTCTCCACCCCAAATGGAAGAACGAGATCCTAATCGATATGGAGCCTGACCGGGCCGTCCAGGGCTGGCTTATCAGCTGGGGAGAGGAAAAGACACGAGGCTATATGAGAGGGCTTATGCGCAACGGAACGACAGTCCGCCGCGGCCATAACCTGCAGATTCAGCTTCTCTGCAGCGGAGAAACCAAGATCGCGGTCGAACTCTACGCCTACCGCGTTGCGCAGTTCAAGAACGAACAAAAATGCCCCGCGGGTATGAGTTTTCCCAACCCTACTCCTGGCGCGCCAGGGAGCCAGCTCGGGATCACGAAAAACGCCCCCCATCCTTATGCCGCCGCCCTGTTTGTGGATTTTGTCCTCGCCCCCGAAGGCTCCAAGATTCTAGCGAGCACTGGAAGACTCCCAGCCCGACGTGGTGTTAAAGCACTCTACGAGGAAGTCTCTCACCTTGAGGAAAAAGGAGTAAATCTGCTGATCATTCCTGTTGAGCAGGCAGATCAGCTCAATCTTCAGGCCAAGAAATTGATAGAGGACATTCTCATTCGCAGACAGTTTTGAGTCTTAGAGGACCTCGTCCTGGTAGTTGGACCTTTTTTCAACGGCCTGCGGTAGATCCCCTTACGGCTCACGAACTCTCCCATTCTGGCCATAATATTCAAGCTCTCATCGCTCAGAAAAAAGTCGATAAAGGCTTTTCCTGCGTTGGGATGATGCGCTTTGCTATCGAGGGCCACGTGGTGTCCGTGCCCATCGTTAGGAATCCTTGGGACGCAAGCGATCGGAATGCGGGAGCTTTTCAGGCCCGTCTAACGGAATCTCTTCGCCTTCGTTTTTCTCGGAGCGCTCCATTTCTCTCCTAGTCAATTGTTCGAGGCGTTTGATCGCTCT
>DASYRN010000167.1:0-5139 GCA_036004365.1 Binatia bacterium | reverse complement strand
TACGCTACAAAACGGGGACTGTGGATTTTGGTTTAACAGAAGAACAGAAATTTCTAGTCGAACGGGTCGAGCGCTTCGTGAAAGACCGCATCGCGCCCCGGGCCGCTCAGTATGATCTCGCCATCGAGGCACCGGCAGAGGACGTTCAGGATCTGCATCAAGAAGGATGGCTCGTGGCCAATCTCGACCGAAAGCGCGGAGGGCTGGGATACGGATTACATGGCGAAGATCCGTTGGCTTTTTTTCTGCTTGTTGAAAGTTTGGCCTATGGCAACCCATCAACGGCTCATTGCCTTCAGGTACACAACAACACCTTGATGATGATCGGTTCGATAGGCACCGACGAGCAGGTCGCCCGCTGGATCGAGCCTACGGTCAAGCGTCGCGCCCTGCTTCCCGGTTGTAGCGCCGAGCCCCATGGAACCGCGCCATCCACGGCCACGCGCATCGAAGGCGGATTTCTTGTCAGCGGCACAAAGCACTATGCTACGAACGCGACCTTGGCCGAATGGTTTTGGATTGGCAGCGTAGGTTTTGAGGGGCAGCCAAGGCAGCTCATGTTCATGGTGCATAAGGATACGCCTGGCTTGAAGATCGATGCCGAGGTTTGGCGACCCATCGGGATGCGCGCCGTGTGAGCCCATGGCTCCTTTTAGAGAACTGCTTTATCCCCGAGGAAAACCTTCTCGGGAGGCCGGGGCAGTTTCTTGACGAGAACTGGCTCGGAAAGATCAACTTCGCGTTTACGGCCAATTATCTGGGCTCGGCGCGGGCTATGTACGATTGGGGGCTCGGCTACGTCCGCGACAGAACCAGAAGGAAGGATCCCTACCGGCAACTCCGCTTTGGCGAGCTAAAGACGCTCCTCGACGCTTCCAGGCTTCTTCTGTATAGCGCGGTGAGAATGTTCAAGCATGATGCTGAAGCGGCCATGGTTGCGGCCCATGAAGCCAAGTGGATGGCCAAGGAAACGCTGGAGAAAGTCATGTGGTGTGTTGCAGAAGTGTGCGGGTCGACATCGCTGTTTCAGAAATTTCCGCTGGAAAGATTCTACCGCGACATGCATTTGCACATGCTTCACGGCCGGCATGACATCGCCGCCCAGATCGTCGGCGCTTCAGAGCTGGGCGAGGCGTACGACGTGAATCGCAACCATTAGATTTCTATTTGCCCGACTGGAGTTCCTGCAGCGCCTGCCGAACCGGCGTAAAGTCCCTTACTTCGTCGAGCGGACGCTTCTTTTCACCCACTCTCTATTGATCACCGCCTCAATCTCGGCATCGGTCATCTGACCGTCCCTCGTAAGCGCCTTGAGCTCAAGGTCATTAGGAGTGCGCTGCGACGTCCTGCGGCTGCGGCAGCCATTGGATCATGATCGGAATCGTGTCTTGCCTGTTTTCCAAGATAAAGTGATGAGCCCGGAGCAGAGCTTTTACCGCCCGTTTGACGAGTTGGGGATTCTCACGCAGGAGACGGTCCGAGGTGAACATTCCTGCCACAGGAAGGCCTATCTCTGGCGGGCCGGCCAGCGCTTTATATCCCATTCGTTGGAGCATCAGGTCATGCGGCTGCGCCACGCAGACTGCATCGACAGCTCCACTGATTAGCGCCTGCATCCTGACGGGCCCGTCGCCGATAGCGACCGCTTGAATCAGGTTCGGGTTGAAGCCCTTGGCCTGCAGCATCTCCTCGGCTACCAGTTGATCGGCTCCTTTGATCGTCGCCACCCCCAGCTTCTTACCTTTGAGCTGCTGCACGTCTTTGATCTCGGGCCGAACGATGAGGAAATAAGCCCCCTTCTTAAGATGCACAAACACCACTTTCATCGGAAAGCCTTGGAGAATACCGCGAAAAGTGCTGACAAAAGGGGTGGCGAACGTAACATCGCCGTTCACGACCGCCGTCGCGCCCAGACGCGGGTTCATCTGAATGAGCTCCACATCCAAAGCTTCTGCTTTGAAAAAACCTTTGGTCTGAGCGAGGTATTGCGGCGTGGCCGAGCTACTTCGGCTCGCGTAAGCGATCCTCACACGCTGCGGTTCGGCACTCTGGACCTCACGGCCCAAAGATAGGAATTGCCCCGCGGCGATAATCAATGCGAGGACCGTCCGCTTGCATCCGATCACCATACTCGTTGCCTACTGAGTTCCTCATTCCCGGTGTACGCCGGGCAGCAAGCGGCGATTGTCCCGCCGGGCAAAAGTGTTGTCAAGCTTTCTCACACTGCCTAGCCTGTTGCTTTATCCCTGTCGCCTACGCTACAAAGTAATTGTAATCCATGAAAAATTAGGAGAGGTCCATGGCACAGAAGTCATTGGATAGTTTTGACGCGGCGGCGGCCCTAAAAGTCGGCAATCAGTCCTACAAGATTTTTCGCTTGGACCGGCTGGAGAAGGCCGGATTCAAGTCACTTTCACAGCTCCCGGTCTCGCTGAAAGTCCTTCTGGAAAATCTCTTGCGGTACGAAGACAATCGTCTGGTGACCAAGGGGGACATCGAGACGCTCGCCGGTTGGAATCCGAAGGCTGAGAAGGAGAAAGAAATCGCTTTCATGCCGGCGCGGGTGCTGACGCAGGATCTCACCGGCGTGCCGGCGATCGTGGATCTCGCCGTGATGCGGGAAGCGATGAAGCGAATGGGAGGTGACCCCAAAAGGATCAACCCGCTCGCGCCGTGCGATCTCGTGATCGACCACTCGGTCCAGGTGGACCGTTTCGGTTCTTCGGAAGCTTTTCATCTCAATTCCCAAATCGAATATGAACGCAATGTTGAGCGCTACGCTTTCCTGCGCTGGGGGCAAAAGGCCTTCAGCAACTTTAGAGTCGTACCGCCGGATACCGGCATCTGCCACCAGATTAATCTGGAATATCTGGGCCAGGTGATTTTCCGGGCGAAGGAAAACGGCGAAACCCTCGCCTACCCTGATACGGTCGTGGGCATGGACTCCCACACGCCGATGATCAACGGGCTTGGCGTTGTCGGCTGGGGCGTCGGCGGTATCGAGGCTGAAGCGGCGTTGCTCGGCCAACCCCTGATCATGCTCATTCCTGACGTCATCGGTTTCAAACTTCACGGAAGACTTCCTGAGGGTGCCACTTCTACGGACCTAGTTCTGACGGTCACGCAGATGCTGCGCAAAAAGGGCGTGGTGGAGAAATTCGTCGAGTTCTACGGCCCAGGCTTGTCCAGCTTAAGCATTGCAGACCGGGCAACCATCGGCAACATGTCGCCCGAGTATGGCGCGACTATCGGATTCTTTCCCCCCGACGGCGAGACGCTCAAATACCTCGAACTCACCGGACGCGATTCGCAGCTCATCAAGCTGGTCGAAACCTATTGCAAAGAGCAAGAAATCTTTCGCACTGACGCTTCCCCCGATCCCGTCTTCACCGATACCCTGGAACTCGACCTCACCTCCGTAGAGCCCAGCCTTGCAGGGCCAAGAAGGCCGCAGGACCGAGTGCCTCTAACGAAAGCAAAATCCTCTTTCCAAGAGGCGCTTCCGAGCCTCCTCAAAAGCGGCGACGCGGGACGAGCCGTTTCCGTACAGCTCAACGGGGACCGCTTCCAGCTAAACCATGGTTCGGTCGTCATCTCGGCTATTACCAGTTGCACCAACACCTCGAACCCTTCAGTCATGGTGGGGGCTGGACTCCTTGCCAAAAGAGCGGCGGAGCGCGGGCTCAAGAGAAAACCGTGGGTTAAAACCAGCCTCGCACCGGGATCGAAAGTGGTGACTGAGTATCTGAAAGATACAGGTCTTCTCCCCTACCTCGAAAAGCTCGGTTTCTTCCTCGTGGGTTACGGCTGCACGACCTGCATCGGCAACGCGGGACCTCTGCCGGAACAGATCTCCGCTGGCATTCAGGAAGGCGATCTGGTGGTCGCAGCGGTTCTCTCCGGGAATCGAAATTTCGAGGGGCGGATTCATCCGCAGGTGCGCGCCAACTATCTCGCCTCTCCCCCGCTCGTTGTCGCCTACGCGCTCGCCGGCCGGATGGACATGGACATCACCACCGAGCCGCTCGGACAAGACGCCAAAGGCGCACCGGTCTACTTGAGGGAGATCTGGCCCTCACCGGAGGAGATCAGAGATACCATCCGCAAGTCCGTCAGATCGGAAATGTTCAGGAAAGAATACAGCGAGGTTTTTGAAGGCGACGAGCGTTGGAAGAAGATGCCGACGCCCGAAGGGGAACTGTTCGCGTGGGATCCCAATTCGACCTATGTACGCGAAGCCCCCTACTTTAAAGACATGACAAGAAAGCCGACACCACCCAAGGACATCACCGGCGCCCGAGCCCTGGCGGTTCTGGGTGACTCCGTTACGACCGACCACATCTCGCCCGCGGGCCCCATCGAAAAGAACGGCCCCGCCGCCCGCTACCTAACGGAGCACGGCGTCCAACCAAAAGACTTCAACCAGTACGGCGCGCGGCGGGGAAACCACGAGGTCATGATGCGCGGCACGTTTGCCAACGTGCGCCTCAAGAACCAGCTCGTGCCCGGCACCGAGGGCGGCTGGACCGTCCATCTGCCCGACAAAACGCAGATGTTCATCTACGATGCCGCCATGCAGTATCAAAAAGAAGGCATTCCGCTGATCGTAATCGCAGGAAAGGAATACGGCACGGGTTCATCACGTGACTGGGCTGCCAAGGGGCCCAGGCTCCTGGGGATCAAGGCCGCGATTGCCGAAAGCTTTGAGCGCATCCATCGGAGTAACCTGATCGGGATGGGCATTCTTCCCCTGCAGTTCAAAGCGGGCGAGAACCTCAATGCTCTCGGCCTTACCGGATTTGAGACTTACGACGTCCGAGGCGTCTCTAAGGGACTGAAACTGAAACAGGAGCTAACCGTGCTAGCGAAGAGCGACGACGGAAAGACCAAGGAATTCAAAGTCACCTGCCGCATCGACACACCCGCCGAGCTCGACTACTACCGGCACGGCGGCATTTTGGAGTACGTCCTGAGACAGCTCCTGAATCAGAAGGCGACCTAACGAGGCTGTAGAAAAAGTCCCAACCAACTAAAAAATGTCCAAATCGGGGGTACCAAAATGGTTGCTCGACCCGAGATCGTCGCTTAAATCGCAAATACGGAGGTCGTTTTTTCTCTAAATTTTTCGCTTCACCTTTT
>DASYRN010000166.1:0-11884 GCA_036004365.1 Binatia bacterium | reverse complement strand
CTCTGCTAGCTTGGCGGCCTCTGCCCGTTTAGCTTCCTCTTGTCGCTTCGCTTCTTCTGTCCATTTTGCCTCGTCGCGTTTCTTAAGCTCTTCCTGCCTGGCTATCTCCGCCAACTTGGCCGCCTCGGCTCGCTTCGCTTCCTCCTGTTTTTGTTTTGCTTCCTCTACCCGCCTCATTTCTTCTTGTTTCTGTATTTCTGCCTGTTTAGCGGATTGGACACGTTTGGCCTCTTCTTGTCGCCTTGCTTCCTCCGCCCGTTTTGCCGCCTCCTCAGGCTTCTTAAGCTCCTCCTGCTTGGCTATCTCCGCTCGCTCGGCCGCCTCGGCCCGCTTCGCTTCCTCTTCTTGCTCCTTCAGCTCTGCCAGTTTGGCGGCCTCTGCTCGCATGGCCTCCTGCAGTCGCTTAATCTCTTCTTGTCGCTTCAACTCTTCTGTCCGCTTGGCTGTCTCTTCACGCTTGCGCGCATCCTCCTGTCGCTTTGCCGCTTGCTCTTGCCCCGAACCTTTCGCACTTCTTTTGTCCTCCCTTCTCTGGGCAGGCAAATCCTGTTCTCGGATCTTAGAAGTTATATCAGGCGTTCTTTCAATTTCTTGTCCGCTAGACTCTTTGGGACCCTGAGCTACTGTCTTGGCGGTCTTGGAAGGATACGAAACCAGTCTGGCCGGACCTTCTTCCTGAAGCGCAAAAATCACCGACCCACTCAAAAGATCATTTTGAACAAGTTGGCGATTAAGAAATCGCCGGCCATCGGCTTTCGAAATATAGATCACTGCCCTTTCAAGCGTGACGCGCGGGCCCGAAGGAGATTGAGACGTGTTGCGCCAGGAAAAATTCAAGCCATAACCTGCCACTTCTTTGTCGTTATAAATTTCCGAATCTCCGGTAAGAAGATTAAGAAGCTCCGAGCCATACTGAGAGAATAGTCGTTCCATCTTGGAGTCGAGATCGGTTTGATCATCGAATACGTCAGGAGCACCCAACATGACTTCAAGATATCTTTCGTCAACCGACTTTGTAGCTGAATGTGTAAAGAAACCGATACCGCCTAAGGAGGCGATGTTATTGGCGAACTGCAGCTTTCCTGTGACCGGATTTTGAACGACTCGTTCGACCAGGCGTTGAAGATTTTCTTTATATTTTTCCCCCAGGTATCTGGCTCGCACCGTAGTGTAATAGGAGGGAGGCGTGACTATCAAACCTAGAGACGATTCTTTCTTGGTCCGCTCCTCTATAAGTGTGCAACCCAGAAACAAATTCGACGTGAAAACAAGGACTGGCCAGACGGCGCGAAACAAAATTTTCATATTCTATTCTCCAACACCGATGTCTGTTTTTCTTGACACCAGCCGCAGTTGCCCTATAATCTAGATCGTTTTCGGCCAGAAATGGCTGAACTATAAGCTTTTCGTCTTAGAAAGACAATCATTTTCTGAGAAAGACGCTCCCATGGCCCTAGGCGAAATATTAATGGCGAAAAATCTTCTCGATGAAAACCAGCTCGAGAAGGCTGCCCAGCGTCAGAAGGTAGTCGGAGGACTTTTGGGCGACAATCTCGTCGCGCTTGGCTTCATTTCCCGCGAAAAGCTTGAGGAGATCCTCCACGAAGCCCCACCCACCTCCAAGAGCGTAGAAGAGACAGGGTTAGACGCTCAATTTCTCCTCAACCTGATTCTTAAGTCGATGTACGTGGCGGGACATCAAACGATTCCTGAAATCTCTGACCACACCAAGTTGGGACGGCTTATCGTAGAAGACTTACTTCAAAGCGCAAAGAAAGAGGCGTTGCTCGAAGTACGGGGCGCGGCCGACGCCAACTTCACGCTTTTAAGGCACAGCCTGACGAGCGCGGGCAGGGAACGCGCCAGCGAAGCCTTAAGGCAATGCCAATATGTGGGTCCTGCTCCTGTACCTCTCGCCGACTATCAGATCCAGACGCAAAAACAGAGCATCACCAATGAGCGAATCACTGCTGAAGCACTTACGCGTACTCTCTCCCATTTGGTCTTATCGAAGGATATCCTGAGGCGCCTGGGACCCGCGATCAATTCCGGAAGGGCTATCCTTTTCTATGGATCTCCAGGCAATGGAAAGACTTCCATCGCTGAGGCCATCGGGCACACTTTCAAGCAGAATATTTATATCCCCTATTGCGTGGAGGCAGACGGACAAATCATAAAGATCTTCGATTCAGCCGTGCACACGGAAAGCTTATCCCAGCCCAATGACGGAAACTCGAACAGCAATTCGATATACCTCCGAACGCCCGAGTTCGATCCCCGGTGGGTTCGGTGCTACAGACCCGTGATCGTTTCAGGAGGCGAGCTGACCTTACAGATGCTCGACTTGCAGTTCGATACCAATTCGAAGTACTACGAAGCTCCGCTGCAAGTAAAGGCGACAGGAGGAGTGTTTATCATTGATGATTTTGGACGCCAACTGGTTCGACCTCAGGATCTTTTAAACCGCTGGATTTACCCTCTTGAAAAAAAGATCGACTATCTCATTCTTCATACCGGGAAGAAATTTGACTTGCACTTCGATCAGCTCGTGATCTTCGGCACCAATATTCCTCCGGGACAGCTCATGGATGAAGCTCTCCTCCGCCGTGTCCATTACAAATTGCAGATCAATCCTCCCAGCGTTGAAGACTACAAGGAGATATTCCGACGCATCTGCCATTCTTACAGGCTGGAACTTTCCGACGAAATTCTTTCTTACCTGCTGAACTCTTTCTACCCGCTGAGGAAAATGCCCCTCGCCTGCTTTCACCCCAAGTTCATCGTCGAACACGCGATTGCAGCCTGCAATTTCGAAAGCGTCCCGCCGCGCCTGACGCTCGAACTGGTAAAGGATGCGTTAGAAAACTTGGTTGTAAGCCGTCCCACGGCGGCATAAGGTTCAACCTTATTTATGGACAAACCCAGAGTGCTTCTCATTCAGTCTCTTGGTTCCTCTTTAGCCCCCGTACGAAAGCTGCTGGAGGAACGCAACTTTCTTGTTCATTTAAGCCGCACCTGGGAGGAAGCAGAAAAGACCTATAGCGCGTTTCCCTCAGGGCAAATTAAGTTTATCTTTACCGATGTGACGCTCTGCCAGGGCAGCGGCTGGGAAAAATTCGTTCAGAGAGCCAGAAATACTCCTTCTGACGCTACCTTGATCTGCTTTCATCCCCAATTTTCCAACAGCCTCTACGACCTCTTGCAGCATCCCTACTCTACAACGGATGCCGAGCTCAGCACCGAGGAAGGAGAAATAGAGGAAGCGCTCATCATCGGAGAAACCCGCCAGTTCCGTGATGTGTTGGATCTGGCATCCCGTTACGCTTCGCACGACATCACGGTCCTCATTACCGGAGAAACCGGCACCGGGAAGGAGGTCGTGGCGCGATATATTCACAACCAAAGCTCAAGAAAGGACAAGTCTTTCATTCCGTGCAACATGACTGCCATACCTGAAACCCTGGTTGAAAGCGAATTATTCGGTTACCTCAAGGGTGCCTTCACAGGAGCAGATAAAAACAAAAAAGGGCTCATCGAAGCAGCGGAGGGTGGAACTCTGTTTCTGGACGAGATCGGCGATTTGCCGCCCACCATTCAACTTAAGCTCCTGCGATTTCTCGAGAGCCGAGAGTTTTACAAGGTGGGAGACTCGACCCCCAAATTCGCCGATGTTCGAATCATCGCCGCAACCAACAGAGACCTCGATAAGGCCATCCTTGAAAACGGATTCCGCAAAGATCTCTACTATCGCCTGAACAGCGCAAGAATCATCCTCCCTCCCCTGCGCGAACGCAGAGAGGACATCATTCTGCTCGTAGCTAATTTCGTCTATCAAACCTGTCGTCACACGCAAATGCCGATCAAAAAGATAAGCAATTCGGTAAAGGTTTTGCTGTTGGACTATCCCTGGCCCGGCAATATCCGCGAACTTAAGAATGTCATCGAAAGCGCGGTGATGGTGTCTGATGACGAGTACCTTACCCTGAGCGATCTCCCTATGCACCTGCAGCAGTACGCTACCAGCCACCGCGACGAGATCGGGGCAAAAGCCATCAGAAGTATCTCAGAGGCGGAGCGTGACATCATCGAACAAGCTTTAAAGGAAGCCAACGGAAACAAAGGCAAGGCCGCCGAACTTCTGGGGATTTCCACGCGGACGCTTTATCGCAAGATCGTCAAATTTTCTGGTCAGGTATCTCCTGATACCGTCCCCGAGCTATGAGCCTGATCTCCAGACTCCATTCTACCCTTCTTTTTTTTGCGCTCCTCTTTCCGTCATTCTGTGCGGACGGTGAATCACATCCAACGCTCACTGTGGGCCAATCAGCGGTCTACTTATATGCTACGCACGGAGGTGATTCCGAGACCATCACGAAACTCGAGGAAGGAGAGAAACTTACGCTTCTTGCTCGCGCGGTCTCGAAGGGATCTTGGTACATGGTCAAGACGCAAAAAGGTACGGTTGGTTGGGTAAGGTCCTCTGACGTAAAGGAAAGCAATCGGTTGGAAAAAACCTTTGAGGAGACCGCCTCTTTGCCATCGCCTGTATTTCCGGCTAACGAGCTTCCACCCGCGTCCGGGACTACATCTAAAGGTGCCTCCACCGTGTCGGTGGAAATGACCGGCTCGAGCGTTGTCGTACCTGTCGTACTGAATCGCTCGGTGAAAACTTATATGATCATGGACACGGGCTCGAGCTTCACGGCCGTCACTCCAGTAGTCGCCAAAAGACTCGGTTTACGACTCGGCTCCAGAGTTTCCGTACTGACCGCAAACGGTACGATCGTTGTCCCGCTGGCTCGGCTTGAATCTCTGAAAGTGGGTAACGCTGAGGTTCACGGGCTCGTAGTTACCGTGCAAAGTTTCTCTCCTGATCCGCGCATCGAGGGTCTCTTGGGCCTTAATTTTCTCAGCCGTTTTCACACTTCGATAGATTCACAGCGCCAAGCTCTGACCCTAGCGCCCCGCTGAGCATATAAATACCTTCAGGCAAAATGACTTACACAACAGGGAGTTTGCACGCACAACTTTGTTCTTTTTGGACAGAATTGTAAGAAAGCCGCCCATTTCGGTCTTCTTGTTCGCTATATCTTATTGAAAATCCTATAGAAATATTAACGTTGACCCCTGGCAGAGTTTTTGCGTGATGGAAAGGTGTGATCCCACGCTCTAGAGTTAGACTCTGATCGTTTCTAAGGATCTTAAAAGCCCATGCTCTCAAAGCCAAGCTCCAAACAGGATGAAAATTCCCTCGACTTCTTCCCTTTCAAGTCCCTGTACCAAGTCCTTGATTCTATGCAGGGTCTGCGCCAAGTCATCCAAGGGGTGAGTCTTGATGAAATCGTCGAGGCGGATGAAAAAGCCAAACGGCTCATTCAGCGTCTTTCTTCATTGCAGGCGGGTTTGGCCGGCTTGGATGCCACCAAGAAATTTCTAGCCAAAGTCAAAGCGACTGTTTCAAGCCAGCCCTCATCATACCAACTGCCTCAAACGACCGTACCGAACTTGGATGCCATTAAAAAACTCCTGGCCAAAATTAAGGAACCGTCCGCTATAGAAAAGAAAATATCGCTACCGCATGAGCTGGCAACCCTTGAGGCAACTAAACAATTCTTAGCCAAGGTCAAAGAAACCATCGCGAGAGCCCGCCTAGAGGATCGAACCGAATCCAAGAAAGACATTCCCAAGAAGGCGCTCAACAACCTCATTCCTTTCCCTGGTCCGTCAAAAGTTGCAAAAGAGGAATCCAAGTCGTCTTCCTCTGAAACTCCGCTGGAAGAAGCCTTGTCGCTAGCGGAAAATCATCTAGCGGTTGAAACCCGAATCCCAAAAACCAGCCCGAATCAACCAACCGAAGACAGAGAAAGAACTGCGAGGCAACCCCACGATTTCACACTCGGGGAAGAGCCGCTTCGAGAAGAGAAATTTGAGCTGGGATTCTCCCTCACCGAATCCAGGGAACAGAAAGCGACCCTGCCCAAGGCCATCGATGCTGGCAATCCATCAGCGAAAATGGAATCCACTCCAACCAAGAGGGATGAAGAATCGACTAAACTCGAGGTTTCCTTTGATCAAGACTTACTAACCAAGCTCATCAAAGACTATGGCGAGTTCACCATCTACACAAAGCTCTCTGCAGAGCCAAAAGCATCGGTTTCCCCTGCCAACCCAATCGACACTACGCCTTTGCCCTCCCAGCAAGGAGCGCCAAAAACTAATCTACTTCGTGAGCGCAGTCACAGCTGGCAACACAAAGAAGGTGATCTGGACAAGAAATTGAAAAAGCTCATGAACGATTACGGCAATGTAGACAAGTACTCAACCAACAGAAATGACAAGATCAAAAAAGCCGCCCTCGCCATAGGAGCGCTCGTCCTTATTTCTGCTATCTCCGCATTCTTTTTTATCTCGCGCCCAACCACACAACCACCGGTTCAGCGAAGCAGCGCGGAAACCTCGCCGGCCGTTCCGACCGAGTCATTAAATTCGCCACTCTCTCAAACGCCGGCCACGAATATTCAGCCGGCTAAGAAAAACTCCAAATCGTCAAAACCCGCAGGCGAGAAAGAATCTCCTGCTGCGAAAGAAGAATAAATTTATGAAAGACGAACTCCAAAGATTAACCGACAATATATCCCGTCTCTACGAGGAGATTAATCAAAAGACCGAATCGCTGGGCCAGATCGGCACCATCACCCGACTCTACGAAGAGCTGCAAACGCACGTAGAGGAAGTCTCCACCGAGGATGTCGAACTACTACAGGAACAAATCAGGTCTACCCTTGAGCACCTACTCAACATCAGCAAAAGCTTAACGGTGGTAAAGGCACTTAAACTGATGCTGAATGGTCATGACGAAGCCCGGGAACTGGCTAAAAAGATCCAGGGAAACCTCAAGGTTAAACGTGGAGGCGATGAAAAATAAAGAATTTTAAAGGATACACAAGTCATGCAAGGAAGTCTCTCACAAATTAGTCTGAATGATATTCTCCTACTGATCACCGGTGGGAGGAAATCCGGCACCCTCAAACTATCTCGCGGCAAGGAAACTGTTGAGATCTACGTTTCGGAAGGAAACATCGTTCACGCAATCTGCCCCATCGGCGAAGGAGAAAAAGCTCTTCTTTACCCTGTAACCTGGAATGAGGGAAGTTTCGCCCTGGTTTCGAACGGGACACCCCCTTCCCAAACAATCAACAAGGCCTCGGCTCAGCTCCTTGCCGAAGTGAAGGCTATGTCCCAGGAATGGGAACGGATTCTTCAGATCATTCCCTCGAGTAAGACTGTGTTCGGAATAGCCGATCCCGGAGAAGAGGGAACCGGACCCATCACCGTGCCTCATACCGGATGGAGAGTACTCAGTAAGATCGACGGCTACCGCGACGTGCAAGCAATCGCTGAGGTCCTACGCCTACCCTACGCTTACACTGCCAAGGTCCTTTACAATCTTCACCAATCGGGACTCGTAGAACTCGTCCCGACGTCAACCAAGGTTGCACCAGTGGAAACCGTACCCCATGGATTTCTTGACCGGATGATTGACAAGCTTACAGAATGCGTCGGTCCCATGGCTTTGATGATTGTCCACGACCAGATTAAACTTCTCGGCGAAAACCCATCTATTTTCCCACAGGCACGACTTGAAGAGCTTATCGAATTGGTAAGCCGCGAAATCTCCGACAATAAGCTCAGGGCAGCCTTCCAGCAGCAAATGTCCGAGCAGATCCGAACCTTCAAGTTGTTCTAGTCATTCCAGCAAGGAGGAAAAATGGCTCAAGAAGTCTCTTCTTCGGTCGAAGCTAAGAGTTCTTCGTCTTCTTTAAGCCTTCGCTCGCAAGGCACAAGCCTTAGGCGGAAGATTGCCGGATCTTTCACGGGAATTATCCTTTTGGTGGGACTTCTCGTTCTCGTTATCGTCTATCAACTCACGGGGCGTGCTCTCCGTAGTCAGCTTGACCGACAGGCATTAGCCATAGCGACCAACCTGAGCGATGCCGCATCCGGATTCATCATGGGACGAAATGTTTTGGAGCTAAACGCTTTGACCGCGAAGTATGCGCGCTTGGATGGAGTCTCCTATGTCTTCCTTGAAGACTCCAAAGGGAACATCGTCGCCAACAGTCTGGGGACCCTACCTTCAGAGCTGAGACCGGCATCTTCCCAAGAACTGCGTGAGACAGAGCAAAAATCGCTAACCTTTCGAGGTCGTCCGGTGCAAGAGACAAGGATGCCGATTCTCGAGGGGCGCGCAGGAGCAGCCCATGTCGGCATCTGGGGAGATATCGCGGAAGCGGAAATCCGCAGTGTTCTTCTTCCCATTATTGCCCTAATCGGCTTGGCCGTTATCGCCGGCGTTACTTTGTCTCTTCTCTTTGCGCGCTGGATTATCCAGCCGATCCTGGGCTTAACGGTCGTTGCCGACAAGATCAGTAAGGGAAATCTCGACACACCCGTCAGCATAGATTCGCGCGACGAAATTGGAGAGCTGGCCCGCTCTCTGGAGCGCATGCGCGCCAGCCTAAAAGCGGCCATGGCCCGTTTAAGCCGAGCTTAGAACCTATTCTTAAAAGGAGAAAACAATGGACAAAAAACCGCACCGAAAACCAGCCGCCTTGCTGAGTGTCATACTCTCCCTCCTCGGACTGCTCACCCTGCTCTCTCCGTTGACGGCGAAGGCAGCCGAGAAACAGTTGGAAAAGGTCCGGATTGCCTACAGCAGCATCTCAAGCAATACGGTCCCCATATGGGTCACTTATGAGCAAGGATTCTTCCGCAAATACGGCCTGGATGTTCAACTCCTGTTTATCGAGGGAGGAAGCAGGGTCATTCAAACCCTCCTATCGGGGGACGTGGCTGCCGCCCAGGTGGGGGGGTCTGCCATCATCGACGCCAATATCCAAGGCGCTGGAGTCAAAATGATCGCCGGCTTTATCAATACCATGCCCTACAAGTTTATGGTGGCGAAGGAGATCACCAATCCTGAGCACCTAAAGGGCAAAACGCTGGCAGTGAGCCGTTTTGGTTCCTCTTCAGATTTCGCCACCCGCTATGCCGTGGAGAAGTATGGATTGGTGCCGGGAAAGGATGTCACCATCTTACAGATCGGCGCCGAGCCCGCGCGCATGGCTGCTCTGGAAGCCGGCAAGATCCATGGCGCCGTGGTCAGCATACCGGCCAACCTAAGGCTGCAAAAGCAGGGCTTCAACACCCTGGCGGATCTCCAAATGCTCGGACTCGAATATCAGCACACCGCATTCGCGGTGCCGCAGACTCTAATCAACTCCCGTCCAGATGTCGTTCGCAACATAATGAAGGCGTTTGTCGAGGGGATCGCCTATCTTAAGACTCACCGCAAGGAGTCGGTTGCGATTATGCAGAAGTACATGAGGAGCGACGACATCGCTGGCCTGGAAGAGGGCTATGAGTCCATCGGAATGACTCTGATTCCCGAGAAACCCTATCCTACCCTCAAGGGAATTCAGATCATGCTTCAGGAAATGGCCGCCAAGGAACCCAAGGCACAGGCAGCTAGACCAGAGCAGTTTGTGGATCTGACTTTTATCAGGGAGCTGGATAAGTCAGGCTTCATTGACCGACTGTACAAGCCGACTCCGGCCGTGGCGAGCCGACAGGAAGCAGTTGTTGCCAGCGCCAAAGACAAGGAACAACCCGCAGCGGTAGAAAAGGCAAAAGTGGCTTCAAAAGCAATGCCGGCTTCCCAGGCAAAGGTCGAGCCGACACCGGTATCCGTAAATAAACCCGCATCTCAGAGAAGCGCTGCAGGAGAAGAATACACGATCAAAGCTGGCGATACCCTAAGCAAACTGGCCGAGAGATATTACGGCGCTCAGTACAAGTGGGAAAGGATATATGAAGCCAACAGGGATTCCATTAAGAATCCCAACTACATCTATATCGGACAGAAGATCACGATTCCCGCCGAATCAGGAACATAGGTTTCTAAACTGATCCTGAGTGCGAAGGCCATAGAGGGGCAGTCAAATTGACTGCCCCTCTTGTTTTCAGGACTTCTCCTTCTGAGTCCAATCTGTTTAAACCAGAGCGCCTCCGGAAGCCGAGTCTGTTTCCCCCTGTGGGTGTCAGGCATTTGATTATTCAATTTCTGCCTTTCTCCAATCTCCCGCTTCGCCTCCAATCCAACATCCATATCTGATCCTGTGCTTTTAACCGCTTGAACCCTAACCTTAGTGATACCTGGTCTCGAACACACCGCTCAGCTACCTCGCTAAGCTTTACTTCTCATGACTCCTGCCCCAAAGTACCCTGTTGCGCTCTCCCAAAGCGCTCGGGCGGTGTTCCTTGCTGTTTGACTGCAAAAGCCCGCTGATAAGTTGCTGACGGCTTACCTCTCTTCGACCTGCACACGTTTCTATCCGAAGTCCTCGACGTTGCAGCGAACCGGATTCATGATCTTCGAAAAAGGAACCGGACCAGCATCCACAAACAGCAAACATGATTGCAACATCAAGACGTGGGAGTACAGTGGAAGGCCGTAGCGCTTCTGATATCGACTTAGCAGTTCGAGATGGCAAGTAGTCGTGGGATGAGCGAGAAATCTTCTAGCGTTGGTTACATGGCACCATCACATGATACAACAACCTGGGCATGAATGCGTGGACCAACGAGAGAGCGGCTCCGTTCATCATCAAAGTTAATCTTCGCGAGTCTCACTCCATCCCCCTGTGACACTGCCTCCACACGATCGCTGTCACCAGCTCTTGCACCTCGTCGTTAAACGCGCCTTCAAAGGCTATTTGTTCCCTTTTAGATGTCCGTTAACTCCGAGCTAGCTCTGCCTGAACCGCCATCGTTCTCACTGCCATAAACAATTGTCGGCGGAAAAGAGGATTAGCTAAAAACGAGAATTGTCATTGGTGTTGTCATTGGTGTCAGGCTTTTGTTATTTTATATTGTCTCCCTACCCCTCCTCACTTCCTCGCACAGTCGCTTTACTTGTTGACTAAGCTCCGACTCCTCTTTCATTCGCTGCTCAAGTCTTCTTATCCCTAGCGAGAGCGTTGCTAAATCTCGTCTTAAATGGCTAGGCTAAAGCTTACGGAGATGGCCACCCACCTCTCTTCCTACATAGGCAGCTATTGCTCGAAGTTTGCTGGCCTCTCGCTCCCTTCCACTCCCCAAAACTGCCTCAACATCCTTCCTCCAATACCGGGCTATTTCCTCTACGACTTCCTCAATTGTCAACCTCACGTGGCTCGCTTCGACAACCTTTTCCTGCCCTCTTTCTACCCGTTCTATAAAATCTTCTTCTCCTAGATACCTTTGGTCTTTGACCTCATAGTATTCTTCTCGATGCCCCTGCCCCACTCCATCCAATACAAACTCCTTGTATCTTCTTACTGCGTCGCTGCGCCGCTTTGACCAGTAAGACAACGCCTCTTCTGCCGATACCCCTCCCGTATCCCGCCCCTTCAAATAGTTCCCATGACTGCTCCACACATACTCTTTTGCATCTTTTACCAGCCCCGCTCGCACCGGATTCAAGTGCAGATAGCGAATAAGCTCCATTAAGTAGCTCTCCTTGTCACAGAGAATTGCCCGATAGCGACCCTGAAAAAGGTGACCCACCTTGTTATGACGCTTGTTGTAGTACCGCGTGTAACGGTAAAGCAGCGTCTGCATCACTTTAGACAGAGGATAGGAACCCACTTCTATAAGAAGATGAAAGTGATTGGGCATCAGAACGTAGGCGTAAAGTGTGAAAGAATACCGTTTCTGTGCCTCCTCAAGAAAAACCTGAAACTGATGGTAGTCATTTCCTCCGTTAAAGATCACTTGTCTTTGGTTCCCTCGGCTGATGACGTGATAGACACCTCCGGGGAAATGGATGCGCGGCCTCCTGCCC
>DASYRN010000165.1:0-11474 GCA_036004365.1 Binatia bacterium | reverse complement strand
CCGAAGTCGGCAAGCGAATCACTCACCAGAGGGTAGGCTCCCTCGGCCACGGAACGGTCAAGATTCAACCAACTCATCATAAACTTGACCGTCTCTTCCCTATGAGTCTTGATGAAATGAATCCCGCGCGCCGTGGCCTTTGCCACCCGAACGACTTCGTCGGGCGACTCGCGCAACCTTTTTTCGTTCGCTCCCATGCCCCCTTGAGGCAGATCGACGATTTGCCCCAACCAGAGAAGGCTACGGTAACCCATCTTTTCGGCTTGAAGATTGAAAGGAGCGACCAAAACCGTGGCCTGGACCAATCCTCCCTGTAAGGCGCTTAGCCTCGCGGAGCTTCCGCCGACTTGGAGGATCGTAACGTCTTTCTTCGGATCTAGTCCCGCTTTCGTTAAAGCGACCCGCACAACGTAATCACTCGCAGCACCGAAGGAACTCACCGCGATGACTTTTCCCTTGAGATCCTTGAGCGATTCAATGCCGCGCTGAGAAACCATAACGTAGCTCGTCTTGCCGATCATCACTCCAAAAACCTTGATCGGAAGACCCCTCACGGCCGCCGTGACCAACGAGGGCAGCGCCGTAGAATAATCGATGTCGCCCGTCATGAGTGCTTTGATGATAATGTCCGCGCTGCGGATCGTAATCATCTCCACCTCCAACCCGGCCTCTTTGAAGAAGCCCACCTTCGCAGCGATCTCGCTCGGGAGCGTCGTGATGCTCGGCGTCGTTGAGCCGATCCGGATCTTGCGCAGAGCCTGGGCGTGAACATCTCCGGAAGATAGCAGGAACAGCCAAAGGACGATCAGAGCGCACGCTAAACCGCTAAAGAGAATTTTTGACCTTCTCCCTTTTGCGCAAAAAGCCTTGATTAAATTCACTTTTCAGTTGTTCTTCCGACAAGCGAATTCGACAATCTCTCTCCTCATATCGGCTTTCACGCCGATCTGTCAATCCGACCGCCAGCCCGGTCGATCCCGGGTTACGCTCGCATTCCAAAGCTCCTTCTTGACAGGCCCCTAGGGAGGGGATTAATTTCTCGCCGTAGCGCTACAAAGAACCGGAAAGCCAAAAGTGAGGAGGCGAAACCATGTCAAAGATTAGTGTAGGATTTGACCTTGCGGCACTAACTCGGCGCGAGTTTCTGACGACGGCGATCAAAGGCGGAATCGCCACTGGCGCTGCGATGCTGCCTTGGGGCCTGGCCTTGGCGCAGACGAAACTTAACATCGGCACAATGAAGATCGGAGACCTCTCACCTTTCTTCATAGCCACAGAGCGTGGATTCTTTAAAGATGCGGGACTTGACATCAACGTCACCGCAATGGTCGGCGGAGCGGCGATACAGCCGGCCCTCTCCTCTGGCGCCCTGAACATCGGTTGGTCGAACGTGGTCTCCGTCTATCAAGGTTACCTGGAAGGCCTTGATTATCGCTTTATTGCAAATGGCGCGATCAACAAGCGCGGAACCAACGATGTCTTCGGCTTTCAGGTCGCTGAAGACTCAAACATTAAGTCGGCCAAGGATCTCAGTGGGAAGACCGTCGCCGTGAATACCTTAGGCAACATTATGCAGGCTGCCTCCGCGCACTGGATTGACAATAACGGCGGTGACTCCTCCAAGGTCAAGTGGGTGGAGGTGCCTTTCCCTCAGATGGAGGCAGCGCTGGTCCAGAAGCACGTCGATGCCTTTGGGGCGGTGGAGCCATTCGTAACGGTTCCGTCAAAAGTCAATAAGAAAACCAGGGTGTTGGGCTACACTTTGGGCGGAATCGCTCCGAGGCTCCTAATCGCCTCCTACTTCTCGAGCGACGCTTGGATTCAGAAGAACGGGGATGCTCTGAAAGCATTCATAACCGCCGTGAACCGAGGAATTGACGCCCACAATGCCAACCCGGAAGAGGCGAAAGCGACCATCGCCAAACATACGGGGCTAAAACCGGAACTCCTGAAGCTGGTGGCGCTGCCTGCCTTCGAGAAACCCATCCTGGAATCCGATCTCCAACCGATGATGGACGTCGCTCTACGCTACAAGCTCATCAGTCGGAAGTTCCAGCCGCGCGAAGTGATCTCGAAGCACGCTCTGACCTAACCTTCTCGCTTACGGGTTTCATGTGGGCTTCGAGATTGTGATCCGGCCGGTCTTAGGGCCGCATCAATGGATGCGGTTCTTGCGCAGAAAAGGATTTCCTCATACTCTGCACCCATAAATAGAGGAAGGACATGATGGAAAATAACGCGTTCATCGATTCGCTTTTTCGAGAGATTATCCAGCCTGGAGTCGACGAGCTGATGAATACTCGCTATTTCGGTGAACTGAAAGAAGGAAAGCTCTCCACCAGAAGACTGCAAGGCTTCGCTGTCCAGCACTATCTCTGCAACCATGCCATCCTGAAGGGGCTGGCTTTCTGTATGGTTAGGAACGCGAACAACCCGCCCGTCTACAACCAGTTCTTGTATCTCTTCAATGAGGAGCAGCCCCATCCAGATCTGATGAAGCAATTCGGCAAGGCGCTGGGAGCCAGGGACGAAGACTTCGCCGATGGGATCATGATCTATGAGTGCGTGGCTCATACTGCGGCGGTCATCCGGGGCATGTTTCTGGGCTCTCAAGCCGAGACTCGCGCCGGCGCGCTCGTGAACGAGACCATGGTATGCCGCTATTCGGAAGAGTTCGATAACGCCTTGCAAAAACACTACGGGATGGACAAAAAGGCGCGTGAATTCTTCATCGTTCATGGCCAAGCGGACAAAGAGCACACGGCGATGGCCGCCGAGGCGGTCGCGCGCAACGTCCAGTCCGAGCGGGACCGAGTTCTGGTCCGGGAAGCAGCGCGTAACATGGTCCGCTTCAAAATCGCAAAATTCGACGGAATCTACAAAGCGTATTCATAAAGGAAGCACCGATGCCAACCGCAATCCTGGACGGCTTGGAAACCTACTACGAAACGCACGGCTCCGGAGCGCCGCTCCTGATGCTCGCTCCCGGGGGTTTCGATGCAACCATAGAAAAATGGACGACTACCACAGCGTGGAAAGGCATCAACGCTTTAGAAAAACTTTCATCCCATTTTCAGCTGATCGTTTATGACCGGCGCGAGTCCGGTCGATCCGCCGGGAGAGTCGAAAAGCTGACATGGGATCTCTACGCTCGACAGGCAAAAGAGTTGCTCGATCATCTGAAGATCAACTCCGCTTTCGTTATCGGCGGTTGCATGGGTTGCTCGGTCGCTCTGGCTTTCGGTGTTTGTTTTCCACAGGCCACGCGGGCGCTTTTGCTCCATTGGCCTGTCGGCGGCTACCGGTGGAAGGCGAATAGCAGCGAGAGATTTCTCCGCCACGCCGCTTTTGTGCGGGAAAAGGGATTGGGAGGTGTTGTCGAGCGCGCCACAGAGACCAAGAGCTTCTGGCAAGACTCGGAATCCGGTCCGTGGGCGCCATGCATCTCCCGCGACGCTAAATTTGCCGAGACTTTCAGATCACAGGACCAGGACCGCTATCTCGGGATCGTGCAGGCGAGCGGCCGCACTCTTTTCGATCGCGATACCGCGCCGGGAGCGGAGCCTGAGGAGATTATGGGAATCAAGGCGCCCGCGCTCATCATACCTGGAGATGATCCCTCGCATGCCACCTCGGGGGCGCATTATCTGAGAGAGTGTTTGCCCAACGCTGAGTTCTGGAATGTCATGCCGCCGGAACAGAGCACGGAGCGGGTGTGCGACCGAATTCTCGAATTTTGCCGGAACAGGTAAGCGCCTCTTTCTCCTGTTGACGGATTCGTATTATTTTGAGTAATCTGAAACTGATGGGACTCGCGCTTCAGAGCCAGTAAGGGAATAATGAGCAGATTCCGCATTCAGTCACATGGTCGTCTTCAAGAGTGGGTGGCGGAGGAAAAGGGCTACTTCAAAGCCGAAGGCTTGGACTATGAATTTATCGTGAAGCCGATCGCTGACTGGTCTGCCGACGTCCAGTCCGTCGAGACCGCTCCGGCGGACATTCAGCGCGGCGCTTTCGAGTCGATCGAGGATGGTCGGGGCTGCCACCTGAGTGCAGCCTGCCATTGGACCGTCAATATGGCGGCCTCTGCCGGCCACGGGAAAATGTGGGGCCATTGTTACTCTGTGACTCCCTCGGGAATCTATGTGCCCGCCGAGTCTCCCATCAAGCAGCCCGAGGATCTCGCCGATGTACCGGTCACCGTGGGTTACCACTCCGGAAGTCACTTTTCTACGCTGCAAGCTCTGGAAAAATTTCTCCCGCGAGAACAGATCAAACTTCACTTCGCGGGTCTCCTCCTCGACCGCCTGGCCCTGCTCGTGGACCGCAAAATTCCGGCGGCGAGCCTCTTCGGTGCGCCGCTTTACGCCGGAGAGCAAATCGGCTTCCGCAAGATCGTGGATAGCACCTTCATGATCGGCCACTTAGTGGCCGGTGATGCCGATGAGAAAGACGTCGACCGATATTTCAGAGCGCTGCGGCGGGCCCAGCAAGACATCGATATGGAGCCTGAGATCTACAAGCATTATTTCCTCAAAGAGCTTCCCGAGCGCTATCACCGGATGATCGATATTCGCATGTTCGGTCCCGGTGAGCGTTTGGTGTTCGAGCCTTATCCGAAGGAAGTCTTTGAGCGAACGCGCAAATGGATCGACTCTTGGAATCTTTTCCCACCCGAGCAGACCGGCAGTTCCGGCTACGAAAGTTCCGTCCTCTGAGTTCCTTCACTCAAGACGACTAAAGCGCGGAAAGCGGTCCGTCATCCACCGTAGAATATCTTATCGCCCAGATCCTTAAGCGTCAGCGTAACATCATCCGGCCGCCCCGAAGGCTGCGTGGTCACTCCCGCATTCTTGACTTCGCCAACAAAAATGGAGTGATCCCCCCTGTCGACAGTCTCGACAAGGGCACACTCAACAAAGGCCGGGACCGTTTCAAGAATGGGGGCCCCTAAACTTCCCGAGTGAAACGGCTGTCCGCCGATGGTATTGCCTTGCCGCTCGAGCGGCTTAAAGAAAGTGAAGGCCACATCCTTCTGATCCTTCCCGAGGATATTGAGCGCGAAGGCTTTCGATTCCTTGATAGCACTGTGAGCACCTGAGTCTACCTTGACCCCTACGACAACCAAGGGCGGCTCGAACGCGGTCTGAGTGACCCAGTTGACCGTTGAAGCCGCGACGCGGCCATCTTTTCCCTCTGCCGTGAGAACATATAGACCGTACGGAATCATCCGAAGTGCAGTCTTCTTGGTGTTCGCATCCATGAGATGTCCTTTCTACTGTAATACTTTTTACTAGCGAATTTACTCATTGAGTCAGACCGGAATTTCATGCGGCGAATGATTACTAAATGATATGCCATGTTGAACGTGGTTGGCAATAATGCGGAGATTTTCGAAGGGATCTGGCCTCGCACACGGAAGCGTAAATGCTTCGCCTCGCTCGGCCGAAATATGAAGGCGAATCGAGAGGACGAGAAGACGGTCTGGGAAACTATGCTCTCTTCACAGGAGAGCTCAATTCACCGCGAGGAAGTGGCAACCAGGGTACCTTTATCAAGGTACGAAATAGGATCAACCGGCTGATCGTGCTGGCGCACTTCAAAGTGAAGGTGAGCTCCCCTCGCATTCCCGCTGCGGCCGACGGCTGCGATAGGATCACCGCGCTCGATTTGGTCGCCGACGCGAACGAGAAGCTTGCTCATGTGGGCGTAAAGAGTTGACAGTCCGTCGCCATGCTCGATGACCACGGTCTTACCGTATTTCCGCTTTGTGCCGGCTTGAACCACCGTACCTGAAGCCGCTGCCGCAACCTGGTCGCCCATCTGGCCACCAATATCTATGCCGCCATGTGACCGCTTACCGCGCGGACCGAAGGGGCCCGTAATCCGGCCTTTCAGAGGCCAAGCGAGTTCCCCTGTGGTCAGTGACTCGAGACGCACCGTACTGGACGGCTTGGGAATGAAGATCCGTCTGCCAGCCCGGATCTTAGTTGCGTTTGTGATCTGATTGGCTTTTAGCAGGCGACCTAGCGGAACATCATATAGGCGGGAGAGCGAGGAGAGCGTTTCCCCACGTCGAAGAACATGATAGAAGGCCTGCTCCGAATCCGGCTTCACCGCGGAGGCCTCTTCCTCGCCTGCAGGAGATGCGGCGGCGGCCACCTTGTTCTCGTCGATTGTCGCTGGTTCGGGTGAAGCTAATTCCTGTTCCTGAACGGGATCCGAGATCGACCGATCATCACGCATCAAGCTGCATGACGATGTGGAAATTACTGCCACACAGATCTGCAAAAAAAAGAACGGGCGGCAGGCATAGACTTTCGCTGAGGTCTGGAGCATGGGATCACCTTCTTTCGCCCGAGACCCCAGCACCAGGAGTGACTTCCCTCTCTTCGGTGGCCCGGCCGTCAGCTCTGCTGACCCGTGACTTTGCGTCCCCGCGTCGCCGCGAGTTTGCCTTTATCGGAGGGGGAGCCTCAGACTAAAATATTATGGTAGGGAAAAAGCAAGAATTGCGCCAAAAATAGCGACTCCGTGGATTGGAACAAACTACTCAAGTTAAGCCGATTTAGGGGTCTTTGGTAATGCTTTTCCAGTCTTCTTAAGGACAATTTTGTCAAAAAACATTGGAAAATTGATCGCTATTTCTTCCTCCAGTTTCCTTGCGCGTCCTGTATCCACCAGCCCGATCTCGCCTGATCGATCCAACTGTTCGCAAAAATTCTTTTGATGTCCGGCATTTTCTCTCTGGGAAAGTTGTTCGCCTTTGCGATTTCCGCATAGAGAGCTTCGCGATCCCGGTTCTCCGCCTCCACCAACTGTTGCGCCTCGGCCCGTTCTTTGAGATTCAGTCCTTCTGTCGACCGGACCACCAAGAGACCATCGCGATTGAGACCCACGTTTCCCTTGTCCATATAAGGCTTGATCGAATCGCTGCGCGTTCTTATCGAATCTTTCAACGACCGAATCGCTGGATTAGAAATGTTGATGTCGGCTTCCTGAGCAAACGCCTCTCGGGCAAAGCCGTTAAAGGCGTAGATCCGCTCGGAAGCGAAGGCGCCGCCCTTGGGAGCTTCCTTGGTGCCTTTTCCTTCACCCCAGGTTTCTTCCACGATCGTGTCTGCCGCCCGCTGCACCGCGGCCGCTGGAAAATAAATGTTGACCGTGACACAAGCCGTTAGGAAAAATACGAGCAAAAGAGAAACCCTTTTGTCCATGAATCCTCCTTTATGGACGCGTCTCGGATTTAGCGTTTTCTTTCTTCTGCACTCGTTCAAGCCGACGCAAAAGCTCGCTGAATCCGATTTCCTGCGTGTGGCTGATGATATTGACCGTGGGCGGCAGCAAAGTTCCGACCACGAGATATTCCTGCTGGTTTTTGGTTTCGATGCCACGCAAAAGCATTCTATCGTTTTTGAGCACCGCCTTAAAGCCAAGCTTGCTATAGCGAAAGAAGTCAAAGAACCCCGCGAGTCCGCCATAGAGCAAACCCGCGTCATTGCCCGAGCTTAGGACGGTGATCTTGTTCAACGCCTCTACGCTGATCCACTGGCTGATTCCGGATTTTTCAATGGTGTGGATATCGGCCTGGAATTGCGACGGCTGTCCCCGGGCGATGACAAGACCTTCGACCGTTCCTTCCAAGACTCCCGAAATACGGCCGAATTCGAAAGTTTCCGAAGCCTGCTCCAAATCGAGCCCGTCGAGCCGGGCATCCATCTTGATGGATCGCACCGGCGAGAGTGGCTCTTCGATTTCCATCCCCCGGATGGTCACTCGCCCGCCGAACACGTCGAGCGCGATGGCGCCGTCGCTTCTCAAGGAATCTCCCCCCCAGTGAACCGCTGGGATCGATCCCGACAGAGTCCCGCCAAAGCGATGCCATCCCAGCGTCTCGGTTAATTCGAGCAGGCGAAGGCCATCGAGCCTGAGGGAGAACGAGAGATCCTCAGGAGAGCCGATGACATCCTGCCACGCCAACTTCTCAATCACGCAAGTGCCTCCGAAAAGCGAAACGCGGATCGGTTCTGGAAATCGAAGCGAATTGTTCCAAAGAATGAAGGCGGTGCGGATCTCTGGAACTGTGGTCGACAGGGTCTTGATCTCGCGTACTGAAAGCCTTCCCACAGGCGCATTGTCCTCCGTTTCTTTTATTGCCTGAGGGAAGCGAAGTCTTAGAGGAAGATCCAAGGCGATAGGACCGACACGCCATCGGCCCGATCTTTCTTGGATTTCTCCTTGCTGCACTCGCAGCTTTCCTTCCGCGGTGAAAGATTCCAAGGATCCTTGGGTCCGGATGGCGAGCTGGCTACTCCCGGCAAGCCCAACCCGTCCCAGGATCGGATAAACCGTCTGAAACGCATCGCGAACAAAAAAATCATAAAACCCAGCGTGGTGGAGGCCGTCGCTCAGAACCTCTAGATTGAATTCGGGCCGGCCTAGTAAGCGCTTCACCGATCCTTTAATCTCAAGCTCGCCCGCGGAGGCCAGCGCCACACGGAGCGGTTTTAACGTCAGCTCGTCCGTTTCTCGGCGGTAACCGCCTTCTACTCGGATCACGGGCTTCTCGTTCTTGAAATCGCCAAAGAATTTGTTCCAAAGAAGCTCGAGGCTCTCTATGCGGGCTTCACCTTTGAAAGAAGGGTCTCCGGCGCAATCCTCACAGCTGAGACGCCCTTTCGCGTTCAAACCCTCCCCGACTTTGGACTGGTCGGGACCCGAAAAACCACCCTTTCGGATTTGAAACTCTCCTGCGATCTGTAGCGGCTTTTCCGACTCCTTCACAACGTCGCCGAGCAGGCTTGCTTCCTGGATTCTGAACTGAGTTTCACCTTTTCGTCCCAAAACCAAGTCCTTGCCCTGAAATCCTCCGGCTTTGACTTGAAGTGAAGAACGAGTCCATCGAAACGGAACCTTCAACGATAGCTGACTGAGAGAAATTCCTTCTCCTACGATCTTGGCTCCATCGTTCCAAGCGAGTCCCGTGATATCAAGATCTTTGTAGGGCCCTGACAAATTGATATCCGCAGCCATTTTTCCGGTATAGGTTAACGTGCGCAACGGCGCGGGCATGAGAGGCTTTAGAGAAGCGAGCATGACATCGCGGAGTCTGAGTTTTGAGGTCAAGGTCGCCGTTTCTTCTAAGGCGATTGCGCCTTCTCCATCTAAAGCGCCGATACTCGAAGCCAAGTTTATCTTCTGTAGCGTCAAAGTTTTGTCCGAAGAAGAATAGTTCCCACGTAGCATTGCGGTCACGGGGCCCGAATCGAGAGAGATTTCTGTAAAGAGCAGTTTGGTAGGGAGCTGGGCCATCTTAAGATCCAGCGCCAGCCGTAGATTTGTGAGTTTGGCGTCAGATTCCAGCAGGGAGGCGAACTCCCCGTGGATGCTTTCCGGTCCCCAACGGAATCCATCGACCGTGCCCGACCCTTTCACTTCGTAGCTCTCTCTTTCCCTCGCTTTCATTTGGAAGCGCGCTTGGAAGACGGCTTTTTCTTTCGACGTTTGGGATAGAATCCGCTTCAGCGAGCTTTCCTCACCTTGATGCATGACAATTTCAGCCCGCCGGTCCGTTGGGCCTCCCAAGATCGAAAGCGCAGCGCTTCCGTTCACCGCTGGAATGTAAGTACGGAGCTGCAATCCTGTTTCTCCTCGGAGATCCACGTTGTTCGCCTTCAGGGAGATAGAGCGCAGGGCCAAAGGATCGCCCTGCCCTGTCTCTAAGACGAACTCACCGCCGTCGACATTCAGGGTGCCAATGGAAAAATCGGGAGACGTTTTTTCCTCGGAGCCGAACAGATCTTGCAAGGACAAGCGCAAGACCGGCTCTTCGAGCGAAAGACGGTGGATTCTTCCGCGGAAAAAATCGTGGGGCAAAAGAAAACAATCTATTCTTTTTCCTTGAAACAAAACCTTGCCTTCCCTGGAAATGGATAGGCCCGAGGCGCCAAGGCCGAGCCACGGCGTAAGCCAAAGATCGTCGATGCGAACTTCGTAGCCTGTCCTGGCGCTCAGCTCGGATTGAATTCGGTTGCGAAAGGTCTCGGAACGAACAACAAGGTGAGCAGAAACGTAGCAAAAGAGAACCAAACCAAGAAGCAGAGTTCCGGCGACTTTGAGGCTCTTCTTTAGAGTGCTCATTTCTTTGTTTGACGATACAATGCGTCCTCAATGCTAGCAAGAATCAAGCCCGTATCATTGACATCCTATCCTTTCGTCGGATACGTTTGCTCTCGCCCTAATATCAGAACCGACTGAGGTCGAGTCGCTTGTTTGGACTGCGACTCTCGGTTCATTAAATTACGAGTCTTGGGCCTGCAGTCGGGTAAAAGCGAAGGATGAACGATGCGACTCCTCGAAGGCGTCCGGGTCCTTGACCTGACCAACGTGCTGGCGGGCCCTTTCTGCTGTTACCAACTCGCTCAGCTCGGCGCTGATGTCATCAAGGTCGAGATGCCAAAATCAGGGGACCTGGCTCGCCAACTCGGGGCTGATCCAGATCTCAACAGTCGTCTGATGGGTGCGTCCTTTCTGGCCCAGAACGCGGGCAAACGATCGGTGACGATTAACCTGAAGAGCCCAGCCGGAAAGGAGATCTTCCTACGGCTGGCGGCAACGGCGGACGTAGTAGTCGAGAACTTCCGGCCGGAGGTCATGGACCGGCTAGACCTTGGGTACGATGCGTTGAAGAAGATCAAGTCCAATCTCATCTACTGCGCGCTCTCGGGCTTCGGTCAGGATGGACCGCTGAAGGACAACCCGGCGTACGACCAAATCGTGCAAGGGCTTTCAGGCATCATGAGCGTGACAGGCGATAGCGAGACCGCTCCTCTTCGCGTCGGTTATCCGATCGCCGATACCATCGGCGGCATCACCGCCGCGTTTGCGATCGCAGCAGCGCTCTTCCGCCGCGAACGGAATGGCCAAGGGGATTTCATCGACGTCTCCATGCTCGAGGCGACACTTGTCACCATGGGTTGGGCGGTGTCCAACTGGTTGATCGCCCGCGTAGAGCCCGAGCCCATGGGCAACGAAAACATGACCGCCAGCCCGTCAGGCACTTTCAAGACCCGTCAGGGTCTCCTCAACATTGCAGCCAACAAGCAGGAGCAGTTCGAAACCCTGTGTGAGCTTATAGGCTGCGCAGCGCTCGCAAAAGACCCGCGCTACGTCAACCGCGAGGACCGCAAAAAACGCCGCTACGAGTTGAAGGCAGAGATCGAGAAAGCCCTAGCCGCAAAGCCCGCAAGAGAGTGGTCGGCCCTGTTCAACACGCACGGCGTTCCAGCGGGAGAGGTTCTTTCGGTTGCCGAGGTGCTTCAGCACCCACAGGTTACCGAACGCGGACTCATCAAACAGTTCCTGGGCGCACCGGGCGTCGATCGCGAGATTGCGGTGGTGCGCTCTGGTTTTCGCCTCGCGAGCGGCGACCCCGCACCCGTCACACCGCCTCCGGCTCTCGGCGCCGACACGGA
>DASYRN010000164.1:0-27504 GCA_036004365.1 Binatia bacterium | reverse complement strand
CGTTAAGTTTTTCCTCAAGCTCCCGCACTAGGGAACTGTTTACAGCAAAGCCCTCCTCTTTCTCTCGCAGCTGAGCCTGCAGCGCGCCGATCTGTGCATTGAGAGCATTTTTGGCCAGCTCCATCTCTTCGGACTGCCGAGCCTGGCTCGCAGCTCTGGCCTCGATTTCCTTCATCCGAGCTTCCAGCTCGACTTTTCGCTGCGCTAAGTGATCCTTCTCCGACTCAATATCTCTCAACTGTGACTCGCGGCTATCCAGCACACCTTCCTTGTCGCGCAGCTGATCTTCTAAGTCCCGAACCCTCGCGGCAAGCTCCTCTTCCAACTGTTTGACCGACGAGTCCTTGACCTGAAGGCTTTCCTCTTTCTCTCTAAGCTGAGTCTGTAGCGCAACGACTTCCGCGTTGAGGCTTTCTTTAGCTCGCTCCGCCTGGTCTGCCCGATCGGATTCGTTGGCGGCTTTGCTTTCCACCTCCTCGACCAAAGCCTCTAGATCACGAACTCTAACATCAACACTCTCGTGCAACTGCCTGATGGATGATTCCTTGGTCTGTAGATATTGTTCTTGCTCTCTTAGCTTAGCCTGTAGCGAGTCCGTCTCGGCTTTGAGACTCTCGCGAGAACGCTCTGCCTCTTCCGCACGCCGCGCTTCAGCTGCCAGCCTAGCCTCTGACTGTTTTGTCAAAGCCTCCATCTGCGCATCCCGCTCGGCTAAACGACTCATCTCAGAGCGGATCTCTTTCAACTCACGTTCGCGGCCCTTAAGGACGTCTTCTTTCTCTCCCAGCTGAGCTTCTAAATGGCATATCCTGGCGGCAAGACTCTCCTCTAGCTGTTTAATCGAAGAGTCCTTCACCTGAAGACTTTCGTCTTTCCTCCTAAGTTGAGCCTCGAGCGCAGCGATCTGCGCATTGAGAGAGTCTTTGATCCGCTCCAGCTCCTCCGACTGCCGAGCCTGGCCCGCAGCCCTGGCCTCCATCTCCTTCATCCGAGCTTCCATCTGAGCCATTTTCTGCGCTAGATGGTCTTTCTCGGAGCCGACACCTCGCAATTGAACCTCATGGCTCTGCAGCAGATTTTCTTTGTCGCGCAGCTGAGCTTCTAAATCACGCGCCCTCGCAGTGAGACTTTCTTCCAGCTGTTGGGCCGACGAGTCCCTGACCTTAAGACTTTCCTCTTTCTCTCTAAGTTGAGCTTGGAGCGCGGCGACCTCCGACTTGAGGCTTTCCTTATTCCGCGCCGCCTGTTCTGCCCGTGCCGATTCGCCAGCAGCTTTGCTTTCCGCTTGCCGTACCAGAGCTTCCATCTGGGCCAGCTTGTGGGCCAGCTGATCCATCTCAGTCCGAACGTCTCTCAATTGAACTTCGCGACTTTGGATATTCTCCCGCTCCTGGTGCAATTGGTTGTCCAACTCCCGAATCTTCGCCTTGAGATTGTCCTCAAGCTCCTGGACGAGCGAGTTCTTTACGTTAACACTCTCCTCTTTCTCCCTAAGCTGGGCTCGCATCGCAGCGATCTCAGACGCGAGGCTTTCTCGAGCTTGTTCGGCCTGTTTTACCCGTTGAGCTTCACTCGCGGCCTTGCTCTCGACTTCCTTCACCAGAGCTTCGAGGCGGCTTATGACATTGGTAAGGAGATCTATTTTGGACTTGAGATCTTTTGTTTGTGTTTCCCGGCTTTCCAGGGCCTCGCGCTTTTCTCTCAACTGACCGTTTAAGGTGTGAATCTTGGCGCTGAAATTATCCTCGAGCTCCTGGACGAGCGAGTTCTTGGCCTGCAGAATCCGTTCTTTTTCCCTTAGCTGAATTTCGAGAGAGGCGACCCTTTCCTGCAGATCTTCTTGATGACGTTCAGCCCGCTCCGCTTCCGACGCGCTCAATTTCCTTGCCTCCTCCAGCGCCGATTGGAACTCAGAGATCCGGCTCAGAAGAGTTTCCTTGAGCTTCGCTATTTCAGTATTTAAAATGCCAAAAGGATGGTTCTCATCCTCAAGAAAAGAGCTCATAAAAAATGGCTTTCCCTCGAACTCAACTCAAACCAAAGTTGTGATAGATGAATGTCCCTGCCAACTCTCGAGAGTTGGCAAGCTAAAACTATGCCACTACAAAAACCGAAAGAATCCGGCTGTTTATCGATTATTTAGAGCTTTAGGTGAGTAACGATCAGCGGTATTTGTGGAATCGCTGGACAAAAATGTCACCTTTTTTCCTCAAATGGCGCTATCATCCAAGGTGGGACTATACTCTTTGAGACAAGGATCGACCAACCTCCAACCTTCGCTCTGAGTGTAACTTAGATGGCTGACTTTGCACGGATCGATGCGAAAGGACCGGTAACGATGGAGGTGGGTGCGTGTAACACCGCAGAGAATGGCGAGAATGGGAAAATTATGGCTTACCACCACAACCGTGGCATCGGAGCGCTGACGTTGGATAATTCGATCCATCCCATTCCACGCTCTTTTTGCGACATCGATGAGCCTTTCGCCCCCTGGGATACGAAGCTCCGCGGGTTCTTCCCGCCACCTATGAATAAAGTCCGGATAGGCGGCTCGAATTTGAGCAAACGTCAATCCTTCAAACTCTCCGTGGTCGAGCTCGCGAAAGTTGTCTTCAATGTTCACCGTCAACCCATGAGGTCGGCAGATCACTTGCGCCGTCTGGAAAGCCCTTTGCAGGTTGCTTGAATAGACAAAACGGATTTCCTCATCACGCAGATACTCAGCCACCTCTTCGGCCTGTCGGAATCCACTTTGATTGAGCTCCAGATCAGTGACCCCTTGGCAGCGACCTTGCCGGTTCCAATCAGTTTCGCCGTGACGCACTAAGAACATCCGCATATTTCTTAAGATGGATGAGAAGACGAATTCCTTTTACGCTAACTCTCTTCCAAAAATCTCGGTTCGACCTCAATCCGCGCTTTGGCTTTGAGACTCTCCATAAATCCCTGGAGCACCCTCTGTCTCTTTTCCTGCAGCGCCGTCTCCAAAAAGCGATCCTTTTCTTTTTCGAACGGCTCCATGTCCGCTTCCTTGCTTTCCTTAAATGCAAATAGGTAGAGATCGCCCTTATCAGCGTAAACACGATCCGGGATAGGCCGCTGCGTTGAAATCGGAATTTCTCCGGGTCTGATTTCCTGCAAAGCGCCCAACTTCGGGACCTGCGAGGCAGTGCGATGAAACCAACCTGTCTCATTGACCGAGAGGCCATGTCCCTTGGCAACCTTTTTGAGGTCCTTTTCCTTCTTCAATTCTTGCAATAGCGCGTTGGCATTTTGGGTTGCCAGTTCGAAAGCTTTCGCCGCACGGATGCTTTTCTCTATTTCAGGGCGTACGGTTTCGAGAGTCGGCACAGCCGCTTCCTTTCTCTCCTTTACCCTGATGAGGTACGAAGCGACGGGTCCATCAATAGTCGAACTGATCTCGTTCAAGCCGAGAGAAAAAGCGGCCTTGGAAAATTGTTCCACAGGACCGATCTCCGGCACAGGATCCGAAGCGGAAAAGAAAGGGCTCACTTTTAAAGGAATCCCTCTCTCCTTCGCCACCGAAGAAAAATCCGTTGCCGACAGAGCCTTTTCTCTATCTGAGTCGGCGGCTTGGGTGGCCGCGGCCCGTCCGCGCTCCGCCTTAATCGTGCGCGCGATTTCATCTTTAACTTCGTTACGACTTTTGGTCTTTTCCTCTCTTCTCTCTTCCACTTTGACGATGTGATAGCCCAATGAAGTCTCCACCAAGGAACTCGTCTCGCCCTTCCTCAACGCAAAGGCGGCTTTATCCAGAGAGGGAGGCAGCTCACCCGGCGTAAGCCACCCGAGATCTCCGCCTTGCGAAGAGGTCGGGTCGTCAGAGTAATTACTCGCCAGCTGGGCAAAATCTCTCCCTGCCCGTGCATCTCGCAGCACCCCTTCCGCTTTGGCGCGAATCGTCTCTTTTTGCTCGGCGCCCGCGCCGGAAGGAAATCGGACGAGAATATGACGGGCTCGTATGGCTTGAGGTTGGTGAAATTTTTTCTCTCGGTTGGCTTGGTAATACTCGTCAATATCCTTATCGCTCACCTGCACGTGGGAAGAGAATAGATCAAACGGGTACTCCAGATATTCCACCTGAACTCTCAAAGGTTGCTTAAGAGCTTCCTTGTTTTGCTCGTAATACTTCTTAATCTCTTCTTCCTGAATTTCCGCCTGGGACATGAACTGGCTGGACGGCAGTCGAACGAAATAAAAGTTAACCCGCTCTTGCGCCAAACCATATCGCTCTCGGACCTCCTCCTCAGTCACCCGAACCGCGTCCAAAACAATCGCGTAAATCTTTTGGATGGCGAGTTGCTCCCTGTGTTCCGCCTCGAATTGAGAAGGGCTGAGGCGCTTCGCCCTAAGAACTTGCAGGTATTGGCTTTTGCTGAAGCGACCATTGACTTGAAAACCGGGAATGCTGGCGATCGACTCCATGACTTCTTCATCTCTCACATTGAGGCCGAGCCTTCGCACTTCCTGAATTAGAAGTCGTCTCTGAATGATTTGTTCCAAGAGCATGCCTTTAAGGTTTAAGGTTTTCAGCACCTCCGGCGTCAAAGTGCCTTTATTAGTTTGCCGATAGAAATCGACGAGTCTTTCATACTCGAGAGCAAACTCTCTCTGGCTGACGACTTCTCCATTGATTTTCGCGAGGGTCTCCTCACCCGGCTCTTTAATAGAGCTCCCTACCCCCCAAAGGACAAAAACTGCTACAATGATGGCGACAAAAAAAACGATGATCCAGGATCTCTTCCGTTTGCGCAGCACATCGAGCATGGAATGCTGAAACTCCTGCTAGAAATGAGTTCGAAGAATGGATGAATCATAGGGAATGCTTGGCCCTATTGCAACCTTCAGTGTGGGGAAACACCGTGTGGGGCGTTTTTCTTTACCTTGCCTGGGAAAATCAAATCTGTTATCTTTTTGGATTCTGAACGGCTGTTCTTATGTCCGATGAAGGAGCCTTTAGTGTTTGATTCGTTGTTTGGCCTCTTTTCGAACGACCTGGCGATTGATCTCGGTACCGCCAATACCCTCATCTATGTCAAGAATGAAGGTATCGTCTGCAACGAACCCTCGGTAGTCGCTGTACAGCAAAAAAATGAGCGGGGAGGGAAAAAGGTTCTGGCGGTTGGCGCCGAAGCCAAAAAGATGCTGGGCCGGACCCCGGGCAGCATTGTCGCCATAAGACCTCTGAAGGATGGTGTGATTGCAGACTTTGAGATTACAGAGGCGATGCTCCGGTATTTTATCCAAAAAGTGCATAATCGACGGACCCTCGTTCGTCCCCGCATCATCATCGGGGTCCCGTTTGGAATTACCGAAGTCGAAAAGAGAGCCGTGCGGGAATCGGCAGAGTCGGCCGGTGCCAGAGAAGTGTACCTGATTGAGGAGCCGATGGCGGCCGCGATCGGGGCCGGACTTCCCATTACAGAGCCTACCGGCAATATGATCGTCGATATTGGCGGCGGGACTACCGAGGTGGCGATCATCTCCCTATCGGGGATCGTTTTCTCGCGCTCGATCCGGGTTGGAGGAGACAAAATGGATGAGGCCATCGCTCAGTACATCAAGAGAAAATACAACCTGCTGATTGGAGAGCGAACCGCAGAACTGATCAAAATTACGATCGGCTCAGCCTACCCGGGAGATGAGATTCAGACTATGGAGATCAAGGGCCGGGATCTCGTGGCCGGCGTTCCGAAGACCGTGGTCATTACTGACGAAGAGATTCGCGACTCCCTTCTAGAGCCGATCAATCAGATAGTCGAAGCCGTGCGAATATCCCTCGAACGTACTCCTCCGGAACTAGGATCCGACATTGTTGATCGCGGGATCGTCCTTGCAGGGGGGGGCGCCCTGCTCAGGAATCTCGATGTTCTGCTCAAGGAAGAAACCGGGCTTCCCGTGACCCTTGCCGATGACCCTCTGACTGCAGTCGTCATGGGTGCCGGAAAAGCCTTGGACGAAATCGCCCTACTGAGGGAGGTCGCCATCCACTAGCTGGATGATTCCCACCCCGAATAATAGGAGCTGATACTCCGATGATAGCTTTTGTCCGCAGAAATCAGGTCCTATTAAGCTCTTTCCTTTCCGTTCTGGTCTCCCTCTACATCCTGGCCTCCGCTGCCAGGGGTCGCCTGAGAACCGATCCCATAGGCCCGCTTCTGTTGGCGGTGATGCGTCCGCTACAGATTGGGGCACAAACAACTGTGGTTAGGCTCAGAGAACTCCCCGCGAGGGTTGGCGCCTTTAGGAGCCTGGTAGCGGAGAACGAGGGACTTAGGAAGCGCGTCACAGAACTTGAGGCCGAGAGAAATCGGCTTTTGGAAGCAGAAGCCACTACCCGGCGGCTGCAGGAGCTATTGCAATTTCGCTCCGACCTCCCATCCGGCTCCATTACGGCATCGGTCATAGGAAGCAGTGCCAGCACATGGTTTCATAGTCTTCTTCTCGATAAGGGAAGCCGTGACGGCATCCGTAAGGGTATGGCCGTAGTCTCTCCCCTGGGTGTCGTGGGTCAGGTTGTCGCCGCAACATCCAGAAGCTCCAAGGTCCTGCTTTTAACCGATCCCAACAGCGGAGTCGATGCGCTTGTCCAGGGAAGCCGGGCGCGGGGAATTGTTTCGGGCTCCCTAGATAATGGACCCCTCATGAAATACGTGAAGCGAAGCGAAGAGGTTAAAGAAGGCGATCGGCTCGTTACTTCTGGATTAGACGGCCTTTACCCCAAAGGTCTGTTGATTGGCACGGTCACTAAGGTCAACAAGAAGAGCTTCGGACTGTTTCAATATGTCAAAGTCGCTTTGGCGGTCGACCCCTCGGAGATCGAGGAAGTTCTTGTGGTTCCGGGGGAGAAAGTAGATTGATTCTGTTTCAAGGAGCTTTCGGTTTTTTAAGATGAAATTATCTCTCCTCTTTCTGTTATTCGGCTTTCTTCTGGTCCTTCTCCAAACCACTTTCTTGCATCTTTTTCCGCTCGACCCGGTCGTCCCCGACCTGATTCTGGTACTTTGCGTTTATTGGGGATTAAATCATCCCACGGTAGGGGCGGTTTTGGGTTCCTTTATCCTGGGCTACTCAGTGGATGTTTTTTCCAGTCCTGTTCTTGGCCTTAATGCATTCGCTATGTCGCTAGTCTTCCTTGCCGTTTACTTGAGTTCCCGCTGCATCTGGATTCATAACTCGCTATTAAGCGCGGGTGTTGTTTTTTTTGCCTCGTGGATCAAAGGAGTGGCTTTGATCATAGCGTGGAATCTCTTTCTGACAGGCGATGGTCCCTGGATGGGTTTTCTGAAGTACGTCTTTTTGGAAGCCCTCATCGCGGCGATTCTCGCCCCCGCGCTGTTCTCTCTGCTCCGGCGCGGCCAGAATTATCTAGAAACGGCCCGGATGCCCGTCTAAGACAGCCATGCTGCCCGTAACTTTTCGCACAGAGGTAGACCCGCAATTTCGTCGGCGCACCGAGTTATTGGCCGCGATCGCTGCCGCTGTTTTTCTTCTTTTGATCGGCCGCCTTTTCTTTCTTCAGATTGTGCAGGGTGACAGATTCACTTATCTTTCGGAAAACAACCGCATAAGGCTCAAAAAGATTCCTGGGACCCGCGGGATGGTCTTCGATCGCCGGGGTCAACTGCTCGTGGACAGCCGCCCTTCCTTTGACCTTCTCTTCGTCCCCGAGGACGCGGTAGATCCAGAGGCTACCTTGCGCTCCTTAGCTCGATTTCTCGGGCAGGATGAAGGCGAACTTTTCAGCCTCCTCGATCAGAAGAAAGCCCGGATACCTTTCGAGGAGATCGTTGTCGGAAGAGATATCGACTGGCGCTCGGTCGTGACGGTGGAAACACACCAGCTCGATCTACCGGGCGTCAACCTGCGCATTCGCCCCAGAAGGAGTTACCTCCTTAATCACATGGCTGCTCATCTCCTCGGCTATTTGGGAGAGATTGGTCCCAAGCAACTAACTAGCCTAAAACAAAAGGGCTACGGCATGGGCGACGAAATCGGCCAATTCGGTCTGGAGCGAAGGTGGGAGGAGTTTTTGCGCGGCCGGAACGGCGGCCAGCAAGTAGAGGTCAACGCTCTGGGACAACGGGTCCGAGTCCTCCACGAAGTCGAGGACGTTCCCGGAAATAGCGTCTATCTGACCTTGGACCGCGATCTGCAAGAGACCGCGGGTCAGGCCATGCAAGGTAAAGACGGCTCCCTCGTGGCCCTCGATGTCAATAGCGGCGCAGTCCTCGCGATGGTCAGCAACCCGGCTTTCGATCCCAATTCCTTTGCCCGGGGGATCACCGCGGAGGAATGGCGCGGCCTCATGCGCGACCGACTGCACCCACTCAATAATAGAGCTGTTCAAGGAACCTATCCTCCCGGATCGACCTTCAAAATTGTCCTGGCCATAGCCGCCTTGGAAGAGGGAGTCATCCAGCCTGAAACTCCGCTTTCATGCCATGGCTCGATGGTTTTCGGGAACCGGGTTTTTCGTGACTGGAAGAAGGAAGGGCATGGTAGCGTAAATCTCCACAAAGGCGTGGTTCAGTCCTGTGACGTCTACTTTTACCAGCTCGGCCAGAGGCTCGGAATCGATCGAATCGCCAAGTACGCCCGAATGCTGGGCTTGGGGGCGAGGAGCGGCATTGCTCTCGACGACGAAAAAACGGGTCTCATTCCGGATACGGAATGGAAGAGGAAACGTTTCGGCCAACCGTGGTTTCCCGGAGAGACTCCTTCCGTAGCGATCGGCCAGGGATACGTCAATGTCACACCAATCCAGATGGCGAACCTCATCGCCACCGTAGCCAACGGTGGAACCCTCTATCGCCCCTGGTTTGTGCGTAAAGTGGAGTCTCTGGATGGCACCTTGCTCCAGGAGTACGGTCCGGAAAAGATCCGCTCGATTCAGCTCAAGGAGAGCACGCTCAAGTATCTGCGCAATTCTCTGAGCGACGTTGTCAATAGTGGGTGGGGCACAGGAGGAAGGTCCCGCTCCAACCTAGTTCAGATCGGTGGAAAGACCGGGACGGCACAGGTCGCCGAGATGCGTGGCGCCTATGTAAAGAGCGAACAACTCTCCTATTTGATCCGAGACCATGCCTGGTTTGTTGCTTTCGCCCCCGTCGAGAAACCTGAGATCGCGGTGGCCGTCCTGGTGGAACATGGTGGTCATGGCGGTTCTGCTGCCGCTCCACTGGCCAAGATGGTGATCGAGAAGTATATCTCGCTCAAAAACCAACCGCCGGAGCAACAACTGACAAGCAAGCAGGGAGAGAGCCATGCAAATTGACCGCAGACTCATTTCCCATTTTGATTGGACTTTCTTGAGCTTAACTTTGATACTCGCCCTGGCCGGCATTGTCACGATCTATAGCGCCACTTACAGTATCACGGAAGGGCAGTCCAGCGGCTTGGCGTCAAAACAAATCTACTGGCTGCTGATGGGGATGGTTGCCCTGCTAGCTTGCTTGGCTTTCGACTACCATTATCTGGATCGCATCGCTTATCCCTTTTACGGGACCGTCCTCGCTCTACTTTTTTTGGTCCTCTTTATAGGTACGACCGGCGGAGGTTCTCAGCGGTGGATCCATCTCGGGTTCTTCGCGCTTCAGCCTTCGGAGCCAGCCAAGGTAGCGATCGTTTTGGTCCTGGCCAAGTATCTACAATACGATCAGCCGCGCGGCGGCTATCGTCTGCGCGATCTTTGGTTTCCGTTTGTTCTCGTTACGCCTCTGACCTTGTTGACGCTGGTTCAGCCCGACCTGGGGACCGCAATCATTCTTGCAGTGGTTTTTTTAAGCCTCCTCCTTATAGGAGGTCTGCGTCTTCAATCGTTCCTCTGTATGGCAGCAGCCGGTTTGGGTTTCCTGCCGATCGCCTGGCGTTTCCTGAAGCCTTATCAACAGAATCGTATTCTCACCTTCCTCAATCCCGACCTTGACCCGCTCGGCGCCGGCTACCACGTCATCCAATCCAAAATCGCCATCGGCTCCGGAAAACTGCTCGGGAAGGGGTATTTCGGAGGAACACAAAATCAGCTCGATTTTCTCCCGGCGCAGCACACGGATTTCGTCTTCTCGGTGTTTGCCGAGGAATGGGGCTTTCTCGGATGCGTTTTCTTGCTAGCGCTTTATTTCGCCCTCATGGGCGTTGCCCTGCGGGTCGCGGCGCGCGCCAAAGATCGCTTCGGTTCACTTTTGGTTCTTGGCATGATCACAATCTTTTTCTGGCAAGTCGTGATCAACGCCGGCATGGTGACGGGAGTTTTGCCTGTGGTCGGGATTCCTCTTCCCTTGTTGAGTTATGGAGGTTCCTCTCTGCTTTCCATGATGATCGCGGTCGGACTGATGATGAATGTCAATATGCGCCGCTTTACGTTCTAACCCAGCACTCTTTCGACCGCATCCACCAGGCGGTTTTTGGGAACCGCACCTATAATCTGCTCCTTCACCGCACCCCCCCTAAGAATGATCAAGTTGGGAATTCCACGGACGCCGAAGCGCGTCGGCGTCACGGGATTGTCATCCACATTGAGCTTAGCGACTTTGAGCCTGCCTTGATATTCCCGGGCCAACTCTTCGACGACTGGAGCGATCGTTTTGCAGGGGCCGCACCACGGTGCCCAAAAATCAACCAGAACCGGCAAATCCGATCGAATCACCTCAGTCTCAAAATTACTGTCCCCCACCTCGGTAATCTGTGCCATGATTCCTTCCTCTCTGCTTTAAGTTTCGAGTCTCGGGTTTCCAGTTTCGGGCCAATTAAAAATTTGACTAGAAACCTGAAACTTCAAACTCGAAGCTTCGACGAGTCCACTAAAAGCTAGACAAAAACCTGAGTAGCGTCCGAACTCCGAATCCGGTCCCGCCTTTAGGGCAGGTTGGCGTTTCCTTCTCGGCATAGGCGGGGCCAGCGATGTCCAAGTGGACCCAGGGGCGGTCATCGACGAATTCCTGAAGGATGAGCGCAGCCGTAATCGCTCCGCCATGCGAACCGCCGACATTTTTCATGTCAGCTACGCTGCTCTTGATCTCCTCTCGATACTCTTTAACTAACGGCAGTTGCCAGAGTTTTTCCCCAGCCAATCGACCGCAATGGATCACTTCATCCACAAGGGGTTGACGATTGCCAAAGACTCCTGCGACCTGCCCTCCCAGCGCAACCATGCAGGCGCCTGTTAGAGTCGCGAGATCGACAATGGAGTCGGGTCTCTCCCTAGCTGCCAGCGCCAGAGCGTCGGCCAAGATAAGCCGTCCCTCGGCATCCGTGTTTAGAACCTCAATCGTTTTGCCGTTCAGATAACGGATGATATCGCCCGGTTTTTGCGCGCTTCCACTCGGTAAGTTATCCGTCGCGGGCATATAACCGGTCACCTCGATCTCAGGAGAGAGACGTGGCAACACGCTCATCGCACCAATGATCGCGGCCGCCCCAGCCATATCAAGCTTCATGGTCTCCATCGATTTAGCCGGTTTCAGCGATAGCCCGCCCGAATCGAAGGTGATTCCCTTGCCGACCAGCGCGACTCTTTTCTTGGCTTTTTTTTCTGGCCTGTACCGAATGATAATGAATCGAGGTTCCTCCACACTACCTCGATTCACAGCTAGCAAACCTGAGAGCTTCTTGGCCTCGATCTTCTTCTTCTTCCACACCTCCACACTCAGCCCTAGTCCGCGACAGTGATCCTCAGCCTGCTCCCCTAAGTAACGGGCGGTCGTCACGGACGGCGGCTCGTTGACCAGGTCGCGCGCTAAGAAAACTCCCGGCGTAAGACCGAGCGCGAGTTGCACGGAGCGCTCCATCGCCGCGCTCTTCCTGAGGCCAGGGCGGAACAAGGTGAGGGTGTGAACGTTGGACGGCGACTTATTCTCGGAGCGATATTTGTTGAATTGGTAGGAAGCGAGCAAGGCGCCTTCGACGATAGCCGCCGCTTCGCTTTCAGGTGCCCTCTCCGCAGGAACCAGAAAAGCGATCTCTCGCGCGCCGATTCCGGTTGCTTCTCGTGTTGTCCTCGCACTCGCCTTCCTCCACGAGTCGATTTCGATCTCTTGCCTCTTTCCCATCCCGAGCAGAAGAAGATGTCCCGCGGCGAGCATCCCTCCGGTGGGATAGAGCAGGCTGGTCCCCTCCGCGCCGGTGAACTTGCTCTTCTTCATCCGGGCGGAGAGGCCGCCCATGAGACGGCGGTCCAACATACGGACCAGCGGGTCCGTGAGAGCGTTCTCTCCAACGGGTAGGGCTACTAGATCGGCTTTGATTCGCTCCGGGCCTAGATCCTTGAACCTAACTTCCATGGATGTCTCTTTAGGTTTTTTGACGGATGAGATTCATGAACTCGCTCCGGGTCTCTTGCCGCGTTCTGAAGGCTCCGAGAAGGGTGCTTGTGATAATGAGAGAGTTTTGCTTTTCCACGCCGCGCATCCTCATGCAAAGATGCTCCGCCTCGATCACGACCGCCACTCCCAGAGGGTTCAACTTCTCCTTGATCGTCGTCGCGATCTGGCTGGTGAGCCGTTCCTGGACCTGCAGCCGGCGCGCATAGACATCGACCAAACGGGCGAGTTTGGAGAGGCCGACGATCTGGTGATGAGGAATATAGGCCACGTGCGCCTTGCCGAAAAACGGAAGCATGTGGTGTTCACAGAGAGAAAAGAAATCGATATCCTTCTGAAGGATCATCTCCTCGTAATCTTCGGTAAAGAGGGCATCGTTGATGACTTTGTCCGGATCCATCTGGTAACCGCGGGTGAGATAATTCAGAGCCTCGCTCACTCGAAAAGGAGTTTTTCGCAGCCCTTCTCGGTCGGGATCCTCACCTATAAATTTCAGAATAGACCGGATATGTTCTTCCATCTTCTTCCCGGTTGAAGGCACGGCGCGACTCTCAGAAAGCTTTATTGCTTTCGCCATGAGATCCTCCCCATTTCTTTACGAAACATCTTTCACTGCTCAAGAAAATTTAACTACCACTTACCCTATAGGGAGGTCAAACCAAGCTTGGCCGTTCAAACAGCTAGAGCCGCTCGATCAACCACTCAGGCGTGAAGCGAATAGCATAGGTATTGAGGGCGGTCATGTAATTCGTCATGAGCAGGATACCCACAATAACCAGCAGTACGCCGCCGCCAATGTGGACCGCACGGATGTAACGACGAAAAGCTTGCGAAAACTGAAAAAAGGAATTCACAGCAAGCGCGCTGATGAAAAAGGGCGCCGCCAGACCCGCCGCGTAGGCTGCCAGGAGCGCGACGCCTCTTTGAACTTCCGCTGTGGTCCCCGCCAAGGTCAGAATCGCACCCAGGATCGGCCCGACGCAAGGCGTCCATGCGACGGCAAAAGTGATCCCTACCAGGACCGAGCCAAGATAACCTGCGGGCTTATCTTTTAAGTGAAACTGCAAGTAACGGTCCAGCAGCGGTATCTTGAAAACGCCGATGAGATAGATCCCCACAAGTGTGATAAAAATTCCACCAACAATCCGGATGAAGGTACGATAGCCTAAGAAAAGGCTTCCTAAAAAACTGGCTGAGACGCCGAAGGAAATAAAGACCAGAGAGAAGCCCAAGATAAAAGCAAGCGAGTTCGATGTGACTCGCCAGCGCACGCGGCTCTCCACTTGTGAGGCGCGCATCTCTTCCAAGGAGACGCCTGAAACAAAGGAAAGATACGACGGAATCAGCGGCAACACGCAAGGAGAGAGAAAGGAGAAGAGGCCCGCGGTAAAAGCAACAAAGATGTTGAGGTCGGTCACTTTTTCTCTTCCAATAGCGCTTTGAAAAGCTCCCTCGCACCCGGACTATACCAGGCCGCCGGTCCCCAGAGTCGAGCTAAACCCTCTCCTTTAGGTCCGATCAGATAAGTCGTTGGCAATCCCCATGCGCCATAGAGCAGGCCGACTTCACCATCGGGATCGAGCCCAATGGGATAGGTGAGCTTGAGCTCCTTGACGAAGGCGAGAGCGTCTCTTCGATTGTCTTTAACGTTGACCGCCAGAACAATAAAATTTCTATTCTTGAATTCCTGGTAGAGCCGCTCCATCGCCGGCATCTCTTCACGGCAGGGAACACACCAACTAGCCCAGAAATTAAGAAAAACGAGTTTCCCTCTGAAATCTTTTAGAGAGATCTTCTTGCCCGTGGGATTGGGAAGAGTAAAGTCCGGCGTCGGTGAGTTGTCCCTCATCGGCTCCAGATTGGGAACGAGCTTGTAGTTTGCCTGACCCTTCGCAGACTGAGCCCAGACCACGCCATTGCAAATCGCGATCACCAACGTCAAAGTCAAGGAGAATTTCTTGAAACCGCTGCCGATCATAACCCTTACCACCCTAGTGTTTGCCGATCTTAGGATTTATCAACTTAAACGTAACGGAGTCGTCCTTGGGAAGCAACAGTTTACTAGATGTAACGAGCCTGGGTCTTGAAGTTCCCATCGACTCATTCAAACCACTCCTTCTGATTAGAAAACTCCACTAGCAGAATCTCATCTCCAAGTTTCTGAACTATCCAGCGGTGGATGTCCCTAACGATTGCCTGCCCGCCTTCTTCTCCGATGATCCAATGGCCGTGTCCAGAATACTCTCTGAAATCCGTCCCAAGCTTCTGTGCCATCTCACGCAGCGATGTCACAGGCACCACCTGATCTTCGCTGGCGGCAACGACCAATACAGGACAGCGGATGGCGTCGAAGTCAACATTGACCTGTCGGCCGAAAAATTCCTTGACGAGATGGGTGGAATCCGGGACCATGGATTCAAGCACTTCCCCATGCTGATCCTCCGGCAGGGAGGAGAGCCAGATCCTGTAAAAATCCTTCTCCTGAAGAGAGAAAGGTCGGCCGAGGAAAACAAGCGGCCAGTACTTGAGGCGCAAGAGGCGTACGGGTTGCGGAAGAACGGCTTGCATCCCTTTGGGAGGAAGAGAAGCAACCAGGATCAAGGCGGAAATTTTTTCCTCCTCTGCGGCTTTCTGCGCCAACAACCCGCCCAAATCGTGTCCAATGAGAACAGGCGGGAACGGCGCGGCGGCTATAAGTTTATTTAGATCTTCCAAGCAGCCCCGGAAGGTCAGCCGCTCTAAAGTCCGGTCGCTGCTTTCTTCTGCGCGGCCCGGAAGGTTGGCCATCCAACAATCCCATCCGAGATTGGAAAAATGGTTGGCCCACGGACGCCAAGAGCGACTGCTGCTCCAGAGACCATGGATGAAAACCAGTGGCGCCTTGAACTTCATCTTCTCCGGCGGCACCTTGTCTACAACCAAACCGGCAATCTTCTTTCGCATCTTTCTTGGTAGGAGATAATAACCACAAGATAGAAAAAGCAAGGCCCTCCTGGCCTGGTGCCGAAGGGCCTCACTCCTTGGGACAGCCAGAACAGCTGCCCGTTCGCCTGAGATTAAGGAGGGTTTTAATTCACCGCCGCCACTCTACATCTCAAACAATCAACTTATCTTTTCTTTTTCTTCTTTGCCTTTTTCTTGGCTGCCATAGGCACCTCCTTTTAAGATTCCGTGAGGTGGGGGTTCTATGCAAAAAGCATAGCTTAATCGCTCAGGCGATGAGATTTTGTCTTGAAGCCCTCCCACATCTTGTACGTAACTTCATTATAAAAGCGCTACAAATTGTATGTCAAGAAAAAAATGTTTATTTTACAAGAATTTTCTTTGATCTATTACTCGCACCTCCAACTTTCTTAGACGAAAACACTGCCCTCGCAGAACAGCTTTTTCATTTAGTGATTAACAGATCGTTTTGTTTCGTTAGAGAATTGGAAGAATCAGTGACCGAGAAGAAAGTTAGGTCTTGAGCCCCACAATATTAAACGCAGACACTGGACGTCCGAAGCCCTTTAATTGCCGCTCTCCGACAGGCTCGGCTTCGACGAGATCTTCGACCTTGCTCAGCGTCTTCTGGTTGGTGAGAATCTGGCCGCCCTTGGCCTCGTCACAGAGACGGGCCGCCAAGTTGGTAACATTACCCACGGCACCGTAGTCCATGCGTTCTTCAAAACCAATATTGCCTAAGGTCGCGTAGCTTGTGGCTAAACCGATCCCTAGATCCAAGTCATACCCTCTTTTGAGCCATCCGCCGCGCAGTTCTCTTACTCTGGCGCGCATCTCGACGGCCATCAGCACGGCCTTCTCGGTGTGGTTCTCACAGAGTATGGGATCGTTGAAAAAGATCATTATTCCATCACCTGCGAAACGCTCCAAAGTGCCCTCGTATTTGAAAATGAGCTTCCCCATCTCTGCGTGATAGGTTCTAAGCAGCTCCATAACCTCCTCGGGCTCGGCACTATCAGAGAAGGCGGTAAAGCCACGAAGGTCGAGAAAGATAACGGTGATCTCACGTCGATGACTCTTGAAAAGGTTTTCGTCCTCGCTTTTCAAAAGCGCTTCTGCCACTTGGGGTGAGAGGTAGCGTTTGAGCCGGCGCATGCGTTCGATCTCGGCCACTTGCTGGTCGACTTTCTCGGCCAGCGTACGGTTCCACTCATCGAGGGAGTCGTGCATCTGTTTGATGCGAATCATTGAGCGCACGCGTGCCAGAAGCTCCACAGGCTCAAAAGGCTTCACGACATAATCATCCGCGCCCGCATCGAGTCCGCGGGCTTTGTCCTCTTGGGATCCTTTGGCAGTTAAAAGGATCACCGGAATGGCTTGATGCCTTTCGTCTTGTCTGAGGCGCTTTACGACTTCGATCCCGTTCATGCGCGGCATCATATAGTCGAGCAGAATAACGTCCGGCTTGAATGCTTCGACCTTTTCGAGCGCTTCCACTCCGTCGCTGGCTCTTTCAATCACGTAGTTGTGGTCAGCCAGCTCCTGCTCCAGGAGGTCCAGGTTGAACGGTTCGTCATCCACGATCAGAACTTTGTTTGGCATAGCTCTACCTATTAGATGGATCTAAATAGAACACCCGAAGCCGTGACTTTTTCTCTTTTCATGTCTTTTCAAACCGCACCGCTAACCCACGCCAGGAAAAACAAAAAGAGGCTAGCCATCGTCGCAATTTAGCTGCTCAGCATGGCTAGTCACCGAACGGTAGCTGGAGCGTCCTTCGCCTATAGTCAGCTCTTTGACGTAGGACCTCCTCCCTCCCGAGAGGGTCATAGTTGCAGGGTCCGTAGAAACTGACGATGTCACCCGCGCTAGGATCCTTAAGGGCCGGACGATTCCAATAGAGAGTCTCTTCCCTAATTGCCGGAAACCTAAGATGGCAAAAAGTGCCAGACGAATCAGGAGCTTTGGAAATGATACCTTCAGCCGCCCATAGGATTGAGCTGCTCAACATCAATATCCCCACCAAGAAAAGCGCTGAGCCCACCTTACATCGAACCATTTTTTCTCCTTCCAATTTTTCGCTACCTATTGTTCGTTACCCTATTCTTGCCTTTTTTCCAATCCAAAACCTGTCCTGAGCGAAGCCGAAGGATCAAAAATCTAAAATTGCTTTCCTATTGCCTGTTTCCGCCGGAGGCGGATCAGCCTTTCTTTGTGGCTGAGCCTTTCTCTATTTGATCACCTTGTCCGCTCGGGCGACCACGTTGGGCGGAACCGTTAGTCCAATCTGCTTGGCCGTTTTCAGGTTGATCACTAGCTCCAGCTTTGTTGGGCGCTCGACAGGCAGCTCGCCCGCCTGCGTCCCTTTGAGGATCTTGTCTACGAGCCGTGCAGCCTCGCGAGCGATCTGGGCATCGTTCGCACCATAGCTGGCAAGCGCGTCCATAGTGCTCGCCGTTCGGGCGTGAAATATCGCGGGGCGGCGCTTCGCATTGGTCAGACGGGTGATCTCATCGTAATAGCCGGTCGGGAAGCCGCCAGGAATGGGAACAAACGCGTCGGCCTCTTCCAACATCTCCAGCGCCTGCAGCATCTCCTCTCGGTTCCGAGCCTCGCGCTCTATCAGACTTAAGCCCAGATTGGGAGATGCCTGCCGTGCTGCCATGAGGCCCTGCTTAGGAGAAGGATCCCTGGGATCATAGAGAACAAGAACGCGACGGATTTTCGGCACCATCTCTTTCAAAAGCTCAAGACGTTTACCCGAAAGTTCCGGATACTCAAAGGTCATGGCCGTCGTGTTCCCTCCAGGACGGGCGAGACTTGCGACCAGACCGGCGGAAACCGGATCTCCGGGAGTGATGAAGACAATAGGGAGCTCCCCTGATGCCTCTCGACCCGGCTTAAGGAGCCTGGAGCCGATCAAGAAAAGGACCTGAATCCGCTTTTGCAATAAGCCTTCTACAATCGACTTTGCGCTGCCTTCATCTGCTCTCGCTATCTTCACTTCAAAAATCTGCACGGCCTGCGGCGCGTACCCAAGCTCCCCAAGTCCCTTCTTTAGCCCAGCGACAATCTCAGAGAACCTCGGCTCCTCCGGAGCTCCAAGTACGCCGATCCTGGAGTCTTTCGCTGGCTGCTGCGCCCCAGCCATTCCCACACACCCCACGAGCACGACGAGGATTGCAAGCAACCCCACCCATTTTAGATTTTCGATTTTAGATTTCCAATTCTCAGAGCGAGAATTCAAAAATCGCATCGAGGTTCTCTCATGCATTTGTTTTTATCCTCAATCTAAAATCGGCAATCCAAAATCTAAAATCACGCAAGGAACTTCTTGATCTTGATCATCAGCTCGGTCTCATCGATGGGTTTGGGAAGATAATCATCGCAGCCGGCCTCGCGCGCGGTGATTTCATCACCGACCATGGCATGAGACGTAACAGCAATAATGGGGATATGTTTTAGTACGCTATTCGCCTTGATCTTCCGAGTTGCCTCCCAGCCGTCCATGACGGGCATTCCAAGGTCCATTAGGATCAAATCCGGTTTCTCCTGCTCGGCTTTCATGACTCCTTCCTCTCCATTCACAGCTTCCAATACAGCGTATTCGTCGTCCAACAGCTGGACGAGTAAATCGCGATTCCAGTCTGTATCATCCACGACCAGGATTTTTTTCTTTTCCATGAAGCTTCTCCTCTCGGTTCAACTCTTTACAGTTTATTGGGAGACTGATCGTAAACTTCGTTCCTTTGCCTATTTCACTCTCAACTCCAATCTCACCGCCTAGAAGATTCACTAACCTCTTGACGATGGCCAGCCCCAAACCAGTGCCGCCATACTTGCTTGCAGTGGATTTCTCAGCCTGACGGAATTCATCAAAGATGTGATCTAGCGCCTCTTTCTTCATGCCTATGCCTGTGTCTGAGACTGCAAGTTTTAACGAACCGTTCTGTTGCGACGCTGAAACCTTAATTTCTCCTTGCTCAGTAAACTTCGCCGCATTGCTCAGGAGATTGAGAACGATCTGTTTGAGCTTCTCTCGATCCGTGTTCAACTGGGGGATGTTCGACGCAATCTCTCTGGTTAAACGGACTCGGCCGTCTTTGAGCATCGGTTCGACCGTGGATGCTGCCATATGGATGACGTCATCCACCTTGAAGTTTTCCGCAAAGATTTCCATCCGTCCCGCCTCGATCTTAGCGAGATCGAGAAGACCGTTAATAAGACCAAGCAGGTGCTCGCCGCTGATCAGGACCTTCTGGAGATTCTCTCTTTGCAACTCGGGGAGCTGTTCGGCCTTACGGAGCACCAAACGGGTGAAACCAATGATCGCGTTCAAAGGCGTACGGAGATCATGGCTTATTCTGGAGAGGAACTCCGACTTGTGGCGGTTGGCAGCCTCAAGTTGGAGGCTCTTCTGTTCGAGCTGTTGGTACAGCCGCCCTAGTTCCTCGTTCATCCGGTTGAGATTCATCGCGAGTGTCCCTAACTCGTCCCGGTTTGGGACCTCGACCCGCTGTGAGAAATCGCCTGAGGCGATTTGCTGAAATCGCGCTTCCATCTGCTTGACTGGCTCGATCAGAGACCACGAGATCGCGTAGCCGAGGATAAGGGCCAACCCGATGCTGCCGACCGCGAATCCTATGACCACCCATCGCGAGGTCACATACGCGGCGTGGCTCGCCTCGATGCTGGCTACCATGTCGGCTTCGGCCCGGTTCACGAGTTGATTTGTCAGGCGCTCGAGACGCTCGGCCAAGGGTCCTGCCTGCGCAAGTTGAAGCTCACGGCCTTCTGCAGTCTTTCCGCCGCGGATTAGCTCGACGACCTGTGTCACAACCTTAACGAACTCGTCGTAGTCCTTTCGTACCTGGCCGATCAGCTCTACTTCGTCCTTGGCAACAAACTGGAGCCGGTCGAGGTCATAGCCGAACTGGTTGAGTTGGCGGAGCGTCGCTGCGAGCGTTCGCTCCTCCGGGACTAAAAGAGCAGAGGTGACGCTGTAGAGTTGTGCCGTCGTATCGTGCTGAAGCTGGCGGTAGGCGGCGATCTTGCGCTGCAATTTAACAACGTCCTCAGAGCGGCGGTTGACGCCGCTCAGCACCTGAAGACCGACGAAGCCAACCGTGATGAGTAACACCACGATAGCGAGAAAGCCGGCGAGCAGCTTTGTGTGAACCCCGATCGGCACGCGCGCGACAAGTCTGGGCAACCATTCGGTCATCATGTTACTTTCTCACTCTCACATCCAGTGTGCTCGTCACGAACACGAATCACGCACACGCGCACGAATTATCCTTTCATCTCCTTCTTGAGCTCTTTCAGAAACCGCCAGTCCGTCCCCTGGGCAATGAGCTTCTGCGGGCTCGACTTGATCATCCCGACCTCGTTCATACGGAGGGCGTAAAAGCGCATCGTGTCCTCGGGATCGTAGTCACGCCATTTGCTGTAACCTATCCCCATCTCGTTCATTGCCTGGAGGGCGTGGTCGTACTGCTTCGCGTAGCCCTTATTCACGAGGAATCGGGCAGCCCGCTCGGGCTCGCGGCTCGTGGTGTCTGTTGCTCTTAGGATTGCTCGCAGAGCTCTTTTGGTAGCTACAGGATTTTTGAGGACGAACTGCTGGTTCATCGCCACCATGCAGCAAAAGTACTGTGACCACGGTTTGTCCATCATGGTGTTGATTACTACATGACCGATCTTCTTCGCACGCAATTGCTGCGCGTCTGGCGGAGCTGCCAGGAATCCGTCGATCTTTTTTTCTGCGAGGAGGCGCATCGCCTCGCCCGCGGGATGTTCAACGATGTTGATATCCTTACGGGGGTCTATGCCCACATGCGCCGCCATTACGGCGAGGACGGCATGGCGGCCACCGCCAAGGTCGGTGACGGCGACGGTCTTCCCCTTTAGGTCGCGGATTGAGCGTATCTGCTCTGTTCCGACCAGCTCGACGCAACCTGGATGAAGCCCGGACAAGAGTACAATTGGGTCCCCCTTGTCCACTTGGATGGCGAGCGGCCCGCAGAAAAACGTCACGACATCCACTTCGCCGGAAGCAAGGGCCTTTTCGGCAGCAGCTGTCTTGACATACTGCACGTCAGTGAACCCCTCACCACGCAAGGAATCCTCTGCCACGTACAGGGGAGCGTGACAGAGGCTGCGCGAGTGATAAGCCAGCCTGATGCTTGTCGTTTCCGGCGGCGCCTCAGCGGCAAGTGTCTCCGCTTTGACCCCGAGAAAGCCCGCCGTCCCCGCAAGCGTGAGCGCACTCAGAAATTCCCTTCGGCTCCAGTGATCGAATCGTCGGTTATTCATTTTAAGTCCCTTTCGTTCCCCTCACCCTTCACCCTCAGGGAGAGGGTAGGGTCGAGGGAAGCTTCTCGTGTAAGCGTTCAGTAATCAGCTTTCAGCAACTCCCATTTTGGCCTAACTCCTAACTCCTGACTCCTCACCCCTCACGTTTTCATCTCCTTCTTCAGCTCCCTTAGAAACCGCCAGTCGGTGCCGTTGGCGATAATCTTCTGCGGTGTCGCCTTGATCATCCCGACTTCTTGCAGACGGAGGGAGTAAAAGCGAACTGTATCCTCGGGGTCGTACTCTCGCCACTTGTTGTAAGGGATATCCTTCAAGGTCTGAAGGGCGTATTCATAGTTCTCCGTGTAGCCCTTGTCCACAAGGAACCGAGCTACCCGCTCCGGCTCGCGCGCAGAAATGTCGGCCCCTTTGAGGATCGCTCGCAGGGCCCGTTTTGTGGCCACCGGATTCTTCCGTACAAACTCCCGGTTTCCCGCTGCCACACAGCAAAAGTACTGGGACCAGGGCCGGTCCATCATGCTGTTGACTACCACATGTCCGATCTTCTTCGCCCGGAGTTCTTGTGGGTATGGCGGGAACAGCAGGAGGGCGTCGATCTTCCCGTCGGCGAGGAGCCGGACCGACTCGGCCGGGGGATGCGTGACCCAGTTGATCTCCTTGCGGGGGTCCAGGCCAACGTGAGCCGCCATGATGGAGAGGAAGACATGCGAAGGAGCTCCCAGCGCAGGTACGGCGACCGTCTTCCCCTTCAGGTCACGGATTGCTCGGACCCGGTCGGTCCCGAACAGCTCGAAGCAGCCGACGTGGACTCCCGCGAGGATCATGATTGGGTCACCTGCATCCACTTGGATGATGAATGGCCCCGAAAATTGCATCGAGATGTCGGCGCTACCGGAGGCCAGAGCCTTACCAGCCCCGCCTGACACTGTCTTGATGTATTGCACATCGGTGAACCCTTCGCTCTTCAGAAGCTCTTCAGCGATATACTGAGGGGCGAAACAAATGGCGGGGACCTGGACCAGCCTTAGCTTCGTCGTCTCGGGCGGCGACTCCGCGGCGAATGCTTCTGGTTGCAGACCAATGAAACCCGCAGCCCCTGCCAAACTGAGCGTGCTTAAAAACTCGCGTCTATTCCAGCCATCAGATTTTTCGTTGCGCATAGATCCTCCCAGATCGTGGTCATTCTCGTTTGCTCGTGCTCGTCACGAACACGAATCACGAACACGAGACGAACCTATCCTTTCATCTCCTTCTTCAGCTCTTTGAGAAAACTCCAATCCGTTCCCTGGGCAATGATTTTCTGCGGGCTCGACTTGATCATCCCTGCCTCATGGAGCCGCAGGACGTAGAAGCGCAGCGTATCTTCGGGGTCATACTCCCGCCAGCGGCTGTAGGCCATCTGCATCTCCTGCATTGTCTGAAGAGCATAGTCGTAGTCTTTGGTGTAGCCCTTGTCCACGAGGAAGCGAGCGACTCGCTCCGGCTCACGGGCGCAGACATCAGCCGCTTTTAAAATTGCGCGTACCGCTCGTTTGGTTGCGACCGGACGTTTCTTGACGAATTCTCTGTTCGCGGTCACCATACAGCAAAAGTACTGGGACCAGGGCTTATCCATCATGCTGTTCACGACCACATGACCCACTTTCTTCGCCCGGAGTTCCTGCGGCTGTGGCGGAAAGCCCAGGAAGGCGTCAATTTTGCCTTGGCCGAGCAGCCGCATCGATTCGGCCGGTAGCTGCGTCACCCAGTTAATATCCTTGCGGGGGTCGAGCCCCACGTGTGCCGCCATGCTAGCGATAAATACGTGTTGGCTTGAGCCTAGCTCGAGTATACCTACAGTCTTCCCCTTTAAGTCGCGGATCGCGCGGACCCGATCGGTACCGAATAGCTCGAAACAGCCGATGTGCCCTCCCGCGAGGATCACGATAGGGTCTCCCGCTTCTATCCGGAGGATGTTCGGCGCAGCAAAGTGCAAACTGACGTCGGCCTCGCCAGAAGCCAGAGCCGGCTCGACTTCTTTTGCCCCCGGTTTTTTGATGTACTGCACATCGGTAAAACCCTCGCTGCGCAAGAAATCTTCCGCTACGTACTCCGGAGCTACACAGATGCTTGGTCTTTGAACCAGCCTGAGCCTCGTCGTTTCCGGCGGCGGCTCAGCGGCGACGCCCTCAGATCCCGATCCCAAAAGAGCCCCAACTCCGGTGAGTGCCGCCGCGCCCAGAAATTCCCTCCGGCTCCAGCCTTCGTGTTGTCGGTTATTCATGGTAGTCTCCCATCTATCGTCATCCACCGTGCTCGTGCGTTGCTCGTGCTGGCCACGAACACGAACTTATCCCTTCATCTCCTTCTTTAGCTCCTTCAGGAACCGCCAGTCGGTGCCCTGGGCAATGATCTTCTTCGGACTAGACTTGATCATCCCGGCCTCCTGCAGCCGCAGGGAGTAGAAACGAACTGTGTCCTCAGGGTCGTACTCGCGCCACTTCCCGTAGATGACGTCCTTCATGGTCTGGAGGGCGTAGTCGTAGCTTTGCGTGTAGCCCCCGTCCACAAGCATCCGTGCACACTGTTCCGGCTCGAGGGCGCACATATCTACGGCTTTCATGATGGCGCGTAGCGCCCGCTTCGTGGCCACGGGGTGCTTCCGGACGAACTCCCGGTTCCCAGCCACCATGCAGCAGAAGTACTGGGACCAGGGCCGGTCCATCGCACCGTTGACTACCACGTGCCCAATCTTTTTCGCGCGGAGCTCCTGCGGTCCCGGCGGAAAGCTTAGGAAGGCGTCGATCTTCCCCTCGGCCAATAGCTGCATGGCCTCGGCCGGGGGATGCGTGACCCAGTTGATATCCTTGCGGGGGTCGAGACCGACGTACGCGGCCATGGTGGCGAGGAAGACATGGTAAGGGGATCCAAGACCCGGCACCGCCACGGTTTTCCCCTTGAGATCTCGGATAGCGCGCACCCGGTCAGTTCCGAACAGCTCAAAGCAACCGACATGGCCGCCGCCCAGGAAGACTATTGGGTCTCCCATGTCAATCGAAATGAGGAGCGGGCTGGCGAACTGCATACTGATGTGGAGATCGCCGGACGCCAGGCCCTTGCGGACTTCGGCGAACCCCTGCATCCGAACATATTGGACGTCGGTAAACCCCTCGGCCCGGAGAAACTCTCCAGCCAGGTGCTGAGGCGCCACACAGAGGCTGAGGTCCCGGGCCAGCCTGATCTTTGTGGTCTCGGGAGATGGCTCGGCGGCGACGGCCTCAGATCCCGATCCCAAAAGAGACCCAGCTCCGGTGAGTGCCGCCGCGGCCAGAAATTCCCTCCGGCTCCAGCTATCATGTCGTTGGTTACTCATGTCTACCTCCCGTCTAGCGTGCTCGTGTTTGTGATTTGTGCTCGTGACGTAGCGCGACCGCTGATAATTTTCAATTGCCCTCACCCTAGCCCTCTCCCAAAAGGAGAGGGAATTTTAACGTAGCCGAAACTCCAAAATGTCTCAGGCCTTCAAGCTCATCGGCAATGTGATGGTGAATTTCGATCCCTTGCCGACTTCACTCTCCACGCTGATATCGCCCCCCATGAGGTTCACGAATTTCTTGACAATCGCCAGTCCCAAACCTGTGCCGCCGTATCTTCTGGTGCTGGACATGTCCGCCTGGCGGAATTCGTCAAAGATGTAATCGAGCGCCTCCTTTTTCATGCCGATGCCGGTGTCGGAAACTGTAAGTTTCAAAATTCCATTTTCCTGCGATGCCGAAACCTTTATTTCTCCGTTCTCCGTAAACTTCACCGCATTGCTTAGGAGATTGAGAACGACCTGCTTGAGCTTGTCCCGGTCCGTTTTCAACGGAGGCATGCCCGGAGCGATCTCCGCCACCAAACGGACTCGTCCATCTTTCAACATCGGCTCTACAGTGGATGTGGCGACACGGACAATGTCTTCCAGTTTGAAAGTCTCGGCATAGACTTCCATTCGGCCCGACTCGACCTTGGCCAGGTCGAGCAGCCCGTTGATCAGGTTGAGCAGATGCTCCGAGCTGATAAGAACTTTCTGCAGGTTTTCTCTCTGCAGGTCCGGGATCTGTCCCTCGATTTTACGCAGCACCAAACGAGTAAAGCCGATGATCGAGTTCAGAGGCGTGCGCAGCTCATGGCTCACGTTGGCAAGAAATTGCGACTTGTGGCGATTGGCGGCCTCGAGTTGCTGGCTCTTCTCCTCGATCTCACGAAACAGCCTTGCGTTCTGGATCGCCAACACCGATTGTGCCGCGAAGGTTTGCAAAAGGTTGACCACCTCTGTTGAAAAACCACCCGATTCCTTCCTCAAGACCACGAGACCCCCGATGATTTGCTGCTCGCGCAGCAGCGGAACCGCAAGGATAGATCGATGGCCCGACTGCGCCACGATTGGCCGTAGCCGCGTAGGAGCATACTCCGGGTCAGTGAGGGCGTCAGCAATTTGAACCGGTGCCCGTATGGCCACCGCCCTTCCCACCGCGCCTTCACCAAGATGGATCGGGTGTCCCTGAAGCGCCTCGATCATTTCCTTGTCCAGATGGTGCGTGGCCGTCAGATGAAACTCCTGAGAGTTCTCATCGTATTCATAAACAACCCCGCCGTCAGTGCCTGAGAGTTGGACCGCTTGAGTGACTATGGTGGTGAGCACCGTCGCGAGATCCAGAGTTGAGCTGACCGCTTGACCAACCTCTCCCAAGGCTCTCAGTTCTCCGACCGACCGAGCCAGCTCGCGGCTGCGTGCCTGCAATTCCTGAAATAGCCGGACGTTTTCGATGGCGATCACGGCCTGGTCGGCGAACGTTTTCAGCAAAGCGATTTGCTTATCTGTGAAGGGACGAACCTCCATGCGGCGGATTACGACGGTGCCGATCGGAATACCCTCGCGTAGTAGCGGTGTTACGAGCGATGTGCGAAAGCCAAAGCGTTTGGCGAGAGCCATCCCAGCCGGGAAGTCTTCGGTGTTGGCGAGGTCATGGACATGGATCGTTTGTCGTTCCAAGACGCTTCGACCATTCATAGTGTCCCGGTCGATGGCCATGCTCTCTCCCTCGGCCAGGAACGGAATCGTCCCGTGGTGTGCCGCAGGCCGGAGAAGACCGTCCTCAATACGGACGATCATGGCATCGGCTGCGTCGCACAAGGCGGCCGCTCGCTTGGCGATCGTATCCAACACCGGCTGGATATCAGTTGGTGAGCTGGCGATTACGCCAAGGATCTCGCCGGTCGCCGTCTGCTGCTCCAGGGACTCGCTGAGCTCTCGCGTACGCTCCTCGACCTTGTGCTCCAGGTTGGCGTAAGACTCCTGGAGCTGTGCGGTCATCTTGTTGAACTCTTCCGCCAAGGTCTCGATCTCGTCGCCGGTTTTGAGTTCAAGACGATAGCCAAGCTCGCCGCTGCCGATTCGTTCTACCCCTCGATGCAATGTCTGCAGCGGCCGCACGACCCGACGCGCTACAAAGAAGCTCGCTAAAAGTGCCAAGCCAAGAACCACGAGAAGCAGGCTGGATGTGCGGAACACGGAGGCATAGAGCGGCTCATACGCTTCTTCCAGCGGCCGCTCGATGAACACCGCCCAGTCGAGGCTCGGGATCAAGGCAAAAGAGCTGAACACGTCTTTTCCCTGGACGTTCGGCGCGACGACGGCATTGACCCCAGCGGGGCCTGGAGCGGCTCCAAACGCAGCTTTCACCTGCGCCAGATCAGCCACGTTTCTCCTCTGCAACACCAGGCTGATGTCCGGGTGGGCAATGAGATCACCGGATCGGGAAACCAGATAGGAATATCCCGCCTTGCCGACTTTGATCGCCGACACCACATCTCCAATGTATTTCAGGTTGACTTCCGCCTGGAGAACGCCGATGACGTCGCCCGCAAAGCGCTCGATGGGAAT
>DASYRN010000163.1:0-6530 GCA_036004365.1 Binatia bacterium | reverse complement strand
CTGAGCAGTGTCGAAGGGTGGTCGGCTACTTTTCACACAGTCTGGTTAGTCGTTATGTCACTGACAGATCATGGCTTGTTAGCCTGCTGATGCCTAGAAGCTGCGGCATCCCGAAGGATCTCTACGATCTCGTCACGTCCGGCCTGCTCCGCAAGCTCAAGAGCGGTCTTGCAAAAAAACCCAATGGCGCCCGTTCCTCGAAGCTCCAGATCGGCACCTGCCTCCACGAGGATTCGCACAATCTCGGTATGGGCGTTGATGACAGCCAGCATCAGCGCACTTAGATTAAACTTTGCCGTCGTATTGAGTTCGGCACCGCTTTGGACGAGGAGCCTCACGATGTCCGTGTGCCCCTTCATCGACGCAATCATCAGAGACGTCTGACCGTATTGGTCCTTTGAATCCAGCTCCGCCCCCTCTTCAATGAGGCGCCGGACCGACTCGCAGTCGCCCCTTCGGACCGCTTCTTCCCATTCCTTTCGCATGCTGGAACTATGAGGATTGGTTCACCTCATGATTGAGGGTGAATCGGTTCAACAACTACGGCGGTACCGTAGCAAAGCACTTCCGCAGCCCCAACCATCGGACCGGTGTCGTAGCGCACGCCAACTACTGCGTTTCCACCCATGCGCTCTGCATGAGACAGCATGAGCTGAAAGGATTCCTCTCGGGCCGACTCGCACAGCTGCGCAAAGATGCCGGCTCTGCCACCGAAGAGCGTGCGAAGTCCACCGAGAATAGTCAGAGGTAATGAGCGCGTGCGAACGGTAAGACCTCGGACCACGCCGAGGCATCTAACGACGCGAAACCCGGGGAGTTCAAACGTCGTGCTTGTTAGCATCAATGCCTCGTTCTCGAAGGAGGGCACAAGGTGCCCAACATGTAATAATCAAAAAGCTTAAGCCCCTGAAATCCCCCAAACATCGCTATGCATTACGGATCAAGCTAATCTCAGATTCTTCCCTACTATTTCGCGCCCGACCGCGTGACGATTACCGCGTCCACGGCCTTGCCGCCTTGCGGCGGGCAGATGAAGGGGTTGATTTCGATCGATTGGATAAGATCTCTGCCTGCGGCGGCGAGCTCGGAGACCGCAACGATTGCGCGGCAGAGAGATTGTTCGTCCACAGGCGCCGTGCCGCGGAAGCCGGCGAGTAGAGGATATCCTTTGACGCCGCGGATCATCTTGGCCGCCTCCCCCAGGGTGACCGGCGCCATCCGAAACGTCACGTCGCGATAAACCTCGACAGCCGTGCCGCCGAGACCGAACATCACGACGGGTCCAAACTGAGGATCGTTATCCGTCCCGATGATGGTTTCAACGCCTCCTTGAATCATCTCCTGAACCAGGAAAGCTTCAACTGAAACTCCAGAGTGGCGGGCGTGAAAGGCTGCCTCTATCTCCCTGCAAGCCCGGCTCACCTCATCAGGAGTAGAGAGATTGAGCTTCACTCCTCCCAACTCCGATTTGTGTGTGATCCCGGAAGCGATCAACTTGACAGCAACCGGATAGTCGATCTCCTCCGCCGCTCGAACGGCTTCTGAAGGATTCGAGGCTATAACCGCCCTCGACAAAGGCAAGCCGCATTCACTCATGATCTGATAAGCTTCCCATTCGCTCAGAATCTTTTTGCGCGACAGTATCTCCGTTGCCTTTGCACTCAACGGTTTCGACTCTCCACGTCCTTTTCCCCCTTCTCGACGATGAGCCTGCGCGGCCTCGCCGAACGTTCCGAGATGCCTCATCATCTGCACCGTATTCTGCGCACCCTGCAAGAACGGCAGCCGGCAGCTTTGCTTGAATTGCAGCGCGTAGTCGTTGATGCTCTGAGTGATCGCCGAGAAAACTGCGATCGGCTTGAAGCTTTCCCGTGCAACTTCAGCGAGGGCGCGAAGATTGCTTTCTTTGTCCGGTCGCGCGTCGCTCTGCGGCAACTCTTCCTGAAGAGCGACCTGATCAACCGAGGGATCTTTAAGAAGAAGATCGACGCATTTCAGATACGTCTCCTGGCTGGAAAGACCCCCCCAGCCGGTATCCAACGGATTACCGACCGCAGACCCAACGCCTAAAAGCGTGTTCAGCTCCGCCTCCGTCTCCGGTTTCAACTGTGACAGCTCCAGATCGGCGTCTTGAGAGAGATCCGAGAGCAAACCCCTGAGCCCGCCGGAGAAGGTGACGAAAGCAGTCCTTCTTCCCGGGGAGATCCGGTTCACATTCATAAACAGCTCGGCCGCATTCAGCAGCCCATCAAGGCTCTGGACTCGAAGGACGCCATTCTGGAGACAGACGGCATCGAAGACCCGATCGTTGCCTGCCAGCGCCCCTGTATGAGCCAGGGCTGCCGCTCCGGCTTTCTCCGAACGGCCGACTTTGAGCGCGATGATCGGCTTGCCCAGCGCCAGGGCTTCTTGAGCTACAGCGACGAATTTTTCTCCGTCCCTCACGCCCTCGACAAAGGCGCCGATGACCTTGGTTCGCTCATCGTTGAGAAAGTGGTGCAGATAGTCGGAAAGCTCGGCGTCCGCTTCATTCCCGCTGGTCACAAAGTAGCTGAGCCCTATTCCCCAGCTCATGGCTGCTCGCACCAGGCTCCCGAGAAGCCCCCCGCTTTGCGAAACAATAGCTAGTCCTCCGGGACGGATATCCCCTAGGCGTACGTCGGGAAAAAACATCGCGCGCGACCTGGTAGAAACCAGCCCCATGCAATTGGGCCCGCAGAAATGAACGTCTCTTTCCCGAGCATAAACCTGCACAAATTCCTTCCGCTTCAAACCTTCCGGGTCGCCACCTTCTCCGAAGCCGCCGCTATAGATCGTCGCGCTGCGAAAAGGGGTCTGCGAGCTCTGCTGCAGAAGCTCGACCACCCGGGCCGCCGGAATAATGATGATTGCCTGGTCCACGACTTCCGGGAGCTCGTGGAGGCTCGGATAGCATTTCAGTCCCCACATCGTTTCATAGTTGGGATTCACGGGATAGATTTTTCCCGGATATTGAAAATGCTGAAGGTTGGCCCAGATCCTGGCCGGCCAACCTGACTTAGGCGAAGCACCCACGATAGCAATGGACTTGGGATCGAGGAGAGCGGACAAATCTCTAAAATCCGGCATGGCAACTCCCGTTGGGTGAGTGGCTCTCAATGGAGCTGAATACCATAACGGCGCGCGAATAGGTAATAGTTCATCGCTGCGGTCACTCCTAATGCAGCAAGCTCGCTGATCGGGCCTATTGACCTAGGCTTCGACCGACGTTAACCATAGGAAGGAACTCCCGACAAGAACAACGGACCGTTTTTCAAACATTCGAATCTTACCAGAGTGTTCGAAAGGGGCATGCATGCTTCGACAGGCTCATACTTCGGCAAGCTCAGTAGAACGGAAACTCATCAATGTTTTTCAACCGCCCTTCCGTTCGCCCTGAGCACGTCGAAGGGTGAACGGGAGTTTTTCAACGGCCTGTTAAGTTTGGATTTTTAATTATGAGCTCTCATTCAAAACTCAGCAGTCACAACTCAAAACTATCTTCGCCGGTCATTGGCATCGATATTGGCGGGACAAAGATACGTGGCATCCTCTGGGGTGGGAAAAAGGTTGCTCGCTCGGAGGAATTTTCGACGCCAAAAAACAAGCACGATTTCCAGTCCAAGCTCACAGCGCTGACCACTTCGCTCGCCGGCCAGAATGATATCCGCGGTATCGGCATCGGTGCCGCAGGCATAATGGAACGGACAACCCTTCTCTTCAGCCCCAATATCCCTTACATCAGAAATTTCGATTTCAGACCGCTTTGGCACCGCTCCATCCCCCTGCGTCTCGACAACGACGCGCGCTCCTTTGCGCGAGCAGAGTTTCTCACTGGAGCGGGCCGAGGCGCCAAGAGGATTTTCGCCCTCACGATTGGAACGGGAATCGGCAGGAGCTATGGTAGAAGCGGCAAAATCATGAAGCTAAAAAAGCTTGAGTATCCGGAATCATGGGAAAAGGAATATCAAGCCGTTCGCGACACTGGCGATGACAAAAAATTGGCGAGTTTTCTCGCGGACAGGCTCATACCGCTGCTCGAACCCTATGAGCCCGACATCGTTGTGGTCGGAGGCGGAGTGATGGAACACCGGGGGTTTTTGCGGCTGTTGCGAAGTTCGTTGAAGAAGCGCGGGTTTGATGTGGAGGTCCGGCGCGCACGCTTTAGCGAGAATGCAGTTGCCATTGGTGCGGCACTCTTGCTCGGCTAAAGCTGTGATTCGCCTTGAAAGCAGAGCGATCCTGAATGGCGAAGGAAGATATTTTAAGCGAGCAAACAGCAGAAAAAACTTTCACGCCTATCTTGGGCCGGGACGGGATGCTCCTCATGCTGACCTGGGCGGCCGGCAGCCTAGACGCAATAAGTTACCTGGGGCTCGACCATGTCTTCCCGGCGATGATGACCGGGAACACCGTGTTGTTGGGCTTGGCGATCGGGCAGGGAGAAGTTCTAGCGGCGCTCCGGTCGATCCTTGCTCTCTTAGGATTCTGCGCTGGCGTTTCCATAGGAGCCCTCATCGTCGAGCGTGGTGAAAAACAGGGAGATTGGCCTCCGGCTGTTACACAGGCGCTGGCTCTTGAAGCGATGCTTCTCGGCATTTTCAGCGCGGCGTGGCACTTAACCCAAACGACGCGAGGCGCAAGCGCTGTGCATCTCTTGATTTTGCTGTCAGCGATTGCCATGGGCATCCAAGCGGCCGCGGTTCGCCATCTCGGCGTCCCGGGAATCGCGACCACTTACATCACTGGAACTCTGACGAGCTTGTTCGTCGATCTCGCCGGCTGGGTCCGTTCGGCCCTTGCGCCGCGACCGTCGAGAACGGCGGCTGCAGCGAAAATCCTTGACGAACCGCCCACCGCGCAGTGGGAAGGGCGCGTGGGACTCTTGGCGGGTGTCTTCTTTATGTACGCGTTCGGGGCGATGGCCGGGGCCATCATGCAGGCGTCATCCTTTGCAACCTTGCCGCCGCTGGTGGCGGTGGCACTGGTGGTGGTGAATGCGGCTGTTCTTTCGCGGCATCGACGACATATCTTGCGGCGGTACTGAGCCCAGACGCTGACAGCTCGTATCGACTGACTTAAGCTTCTTTGCTTTTTATATTATAAAAGTAAGGTAGAGGGCTTTGTTGTGGAAACCTCCTACGATTTGGCAGTCATCGGATCGGGCCCGGCCGGACAAAAGGCCGCTATCCAAGGGGCGAAACTCGGCAAGCGCGTCGCCATTATCGATCGCTCTGCCTGCGTCGGTGGAATTTGCATTCATCACGGAGCGATTCCAAGCAAAGCGCTCCGCGAAGCGATTCTTTATTTCACGGGATTTTACCACCGTCAAACCTACGGTATCCGCCAATACAGGAACTTAACCATGCACGAGCTGATGGAAAGGTGTGAACAGGTCGTGGAGAACGAAACCCAAGTCGTCCTGGATCAACTGGACAGAAACCGGGTCGAGTTCATCGAAGGCGAAGCCTCATTTGCAGACGAACATACCTTACAGATCTGGGGTCCCGATCGCACGCTTAAGGCCGCCACCATCATCATCGCTACGGGAACGGCTCCCAGCCGCCCCGAATCCGTTCCGTTCGAGGACGGTACGATCATCGACTCCAACGGCTTAACGACTTTGAAAGAGCTTCCGAGAAGTCTGATCGTTGTTGGCTCGGGGGTCATCGGCACCGAGTACGCTAGCATGCTCGCCCTTCTTCACATCCAGGTTACCTTGATCGATCAAAGACCGATTCTTCTGGATTTCGTCGATCAGGAGATCACGGAAGCCCTGGCCTATCACATGCGCGACATCGGCGTGATCCTCCACCTCGGAGAAGAGGTCGTTTCCATCGCCAAAACCCAAAACGGCAAAGTCTGCGCGACTTTCCGGAGCGGAAAGAGAGTGCTGGCCGACGCGCTCCTCTACGCTGTCGGACGCCAAGGCGCAACCGAAAAGCTCGGTCTTGAGAAGCTAGGCATCCAGACGGATCAACGGGGCCGCATTCTCGTGAACGAGCACTTCCAGACAACGGTCCCGCATATCTATGCCGCAGGCGATGTCATCGGGTTTCCCAGCCTGGCGTCGTCTTCCATGGAGCAAGGGCGCTACGCCGCCTGCCACGCCTTCCAGGTTCCGGCGCAACACGAGCCGCATCTCCTTCCCTACGGGATTTACACCGTGCCCGAAATTTCGATGGTTGGGCAAAACGAAAAGCAACTCATCCAGAAGGATCTCCCTTACGAGATCGGCGTAGCGCGCTACCGTGAGATTGCACGCGGCCAGATCTTAGGGGACAAAGTCGGAATGCTCAAATTGCTGTTCCATCAGGAATCGCGCCGTCTCTTGGGCGTCCATGCCATCGGTCAGGGAGCGACGGAACTCATTCACATCGGACAGACCGTGATGGCTTTCAAGGGAACGATTGATTTCTTCATCGAGAACACCTTCAACTATCCCACGCTTGCCGAATGTTACCGCGTGGCCGCGCTTAACGGATACAACAAGGTCATGGCCGCTGGCTGAA
>DASYRN010000162.1:0-10198 GCA_036004365.1 Binatia bacterium | reverse complement strand
CAGCCATTCAAATAGCTTCCCCTCGGGAAAAGGTACGTGCAAGGTATAATCAAATAAACCATAGAGAAAGGCCCAGGCGATAGCGGTCAACGTTATCGCGATGGGCCACTTCTCCTTACCGGCAATCTTGAGATAAAGAATGGTGGTCACGGGGATGGCGAGGGAGAAACCCAGAAGCCATATGGCCACGAAGTAGCCAACAGTCCAAGCGGCGCTGCTGAGCGTTCGCTTATAAGCCACATCACTCGGAAGCTCCGAAGCTGCGCCAATTCCTCCAGACTTGAACCGTGTTTTCCCAGTGAGATCCATGACGAACTGGATGGTGGCGAAGATCAGAACTGGAAAGCCAATCGTCCAAGGAAAGAGGCCGGCTCGAAAACCGAAATTCCTGCTCTGCCATAGGGCGATAACCAAGACCGCAACGACCAGAAAGCTAAACGCCGATGCCCATCTGGCGCGAGTTGGATCGGTTTTCACCTCGGTGGCCGCAGCTGGCATAGACGGAATGGCGACAGATTCCTTTTTCCCACGCCGCTCTTTAATAATTGGGTAGAAGATACCGAATAGAGTGATGACAAAGATGACTAAAACTCCAGGACGCCAGCTCCACGCGAGCCCGTAGTTGTCGGTAGAAAGGAACAACCTGTTTTCAGCCAAAGGCCCAAGAACCAAGCCGAGAAGCACCGGAGGCCGTGGCCACTGAAATTTTTCCAATATCCATCCCAATGCACCGAAAAAGAGCACGACCATCATATCTTCGAAGGCATTCTTTTCTGCAAAAGCGCCAAGGTAGATGAGGATGAGAATGAACGGGATGATGAGGCTTCCCCGGATCTGAGTGATTTTGGCCAAAGGACTCAGAAAGAGAAAACAGGCTGCCACCGTAATGATGTTGGAAATGACGATAACCCATACGAAAGATAAGGTAAGATCGAGCTTGCCTTTCGGCGGAGGAGTCAGCATGTCGGGTCCGGGCACGATGCCTTGGATGATAAAAGCTCCCAACAGAATCGCCATGATGACGCTCGCCGGCACTCCAAAGGCGATGGTCGTAATCATGCTGCCGCCTAGAGTGGAGTTGTTGGCAGCGCCTGGCCCTAAGACGCCTTCTACAGCTCCTCTTCCGAAACGCTCCTTGTTCGGCGAGCTTTGGACCGCGTGAGCGTAGGCAAGCCACTGAGTCGTCGCGGCGCCCATGCCGGGAATGATGGCGGTAAAAGTGCCGATGGCGCTGCAGCGCAAGACCAGCCACCAATGGCGAAACGTATCTCGAACCCCTTGCATCACGCCCCCGATTTGTCCGACCTTTTCCTGAGCAATGCTTTTTCCCAGAACAGCTAGCTCAATGGTTTCAGGAATGGCATAGAAACCTATCGTGACCGGCACCAGGCCTACCCCGTCCCAAAGAAAAAGCTGGCCGAATGTGAAACGCTGTATCCCGGATATCGGATCGAGCCCTATGGTCGCGAGCATCAAACCGAGGCCACCCGAGATGATCCCTTTGAGGACAGCCTCTCCACTGAGAGCGGCAACAAAGGTGACGCCGAGAAGGGCAAGCATGAAAAATTCCGGCGATCCAAAGGTCAGCACGAGAGGTCGAACAACAGGAATGACAAGAGCGAGGCAAAAAGCGCCGAAGATCGCGCCCACCAGAGAACTCATCAGTACGGCTCCCAACGCTCTGCCAGCCTCGCCTTTTTTTGCCATCGCGTGGCCATCCACAATGGTCGAGGCTGTGGTCGGCTCTCCGGGCACGCCGAAAAGAACCGACGTGATATCCCCCGTAGTCGCCGTCACGGCCGTCATGCCGAGAAGAAAGGCAAAAGCTTCGACTGCGTTCATTTTGAAGATAAAAGGAAGCATGAGAGCCATCGCCGTGGGTCCGCCCAAGCCAGGTAGAATCCCGACGATAAAACCAACAGCGATTCCGATGCACATGAGTAAAAATGTAGTAGGGGCGAATACCTGGTAGAAGCCAGAAACAAAGGCATTGAGCATTTCAAGCATGGACTCTCCCCACCTTCACCTTACGCTCCGCTTCCTATTTTGCCTCGAGGGCCGCCTTTAATTTGGCAACTACGGAAGAATGGAGTTTGAAAAACCCTGTGACAGTTTTCTCCAGCTCGTCGCCGGTCAAGGGTTCTATGTCCAGTTTGGATTTATCGGCGTCTGCTAAGAACTCACGATCCTTCATAGTATCTAGAAATGCTCTGCGGATGATCTCAACCCTCTCTTTGGGAGTTCCAGGTGGCAGGACATAAGGCCGGATAACGGCGCTTACGTCATGGATACCCGCCTGGATGAGCTGGCGCGCCTCATCGCTCTTGGCGAGGTCAATAGCCAGGGGAACTTTTGGCAGATCCGGATGTCGTTTGGGTAGCGTCTGCAGCACAACCGCCGCATCTCCCGATTCAATTCCCTTGCGCCACGTTGCCTTAATCGAATCCCAGCCCCAACAGCCGCCAGCAAGCTCTCCGCTTTCAGCCGCCAACCGAATATCTGAGGTGCCTTTGTAGCCCGTGACAAGCTGAATAGGAAGGCCAAGAGCGGCTCTGAGGATCTTGGGGACATCGTCAGTGTTCGACCCGGGCGCGGTACCACCCAGTTTAACCGGTGTTTTGGAGGCCAGCCACTTCTCAACGCTCGTGACCCCACTCGCCTTTGTGAGGGCACAAACCGGTTTGTCATCGACCGGAGTGCCTACGTACTCGAACTTATGGGCGTCAAATTCTATGCCGGGGCGTCCCAGGAGCTGTTGCACAAATAGGCCGCCGATGAAATGGCCCATAGTCAAGCCATCGGGTTTGGCTACCTTATAGACGTGGTTGGCCGCAATAAGGCTTCCTGCGCCGGTCATGTTCTCCACAACGACGCTAGGGTTACCCGGGATATGTTTGTGCATATGGCGGGATATGGCACGGGCATAGGTATCGAATCCGCCTCCGGCTGAAAAGCCCACCACGATTCGGAGCGTCTTACCTTTGTAAAATGGCTCCTGAGCATAAAGCGATGCCCCCGTTAAAGAGTTAAAAAGCTGAAGAATTAAAAAGGTCAGAAGCATTAAGTAGTGAAACCCCTTAAAACTGGAGCCCTTTAGGGGTGCGCTGAGCAGATCGCCCATTCCCATTTTGCCCTCCAAAGCAGATTAATGCGTCTCTTAATTCACAAAAAGAAGATTGTGTCAAGGCAAAGGGATACACTGAGAATCGATAATAGAGGATGGAGGATTGCTATCTTCGATCCCCTATCCTCTATCGTCTCTCGATAGCGCTTAAACTTATGCTTCATCGCTCGGCGTGAGGAACTCTTAGGACCAGACACTTGGCGCTTCCACCGGCCTTGATGAACTCACCCAGCGGGGTTTCAAAGACCAAAAATCCCAAAGATTCCAACTTCTCCCGGATCTTAGGGCAGCCGTCGTTAATAACAATATTCTTCTCCTCGACGATCGCGTTGCAAGCAAAATGGCGCGCCTCATCATCTGTGACGGCAATGAGGCGCTCGACATTGTTCTCCATGACCTTCAGCGCGTAAGCGTCAAATGCCGGAGGATAGAAGATGGCTTGCTTTCCATCGAGGGGGCAAAAGCACGTATCCAAGTGGTAAAACCAATCATTGGTGAGCTCTAGTGAGAGTACCTCGCCCTCGATAATCTCGGCTACCTTCTGGTGGGAAATGATATCCGAGCGGATGTGGTATCCGGCGAAGAAAACATCGCCGCAAAGGAGTAAGTCTCCTTCGCCTTCGAAGAAGTTCTCTCCGGGAACGTGGAAAATCTCATAGTTCCGGACTTTAAACCAGTTCTCAAAAGTGGGGACTTCGTCGCGCCTGACTTCATACCGGAGATTGCTTGCAATAAACTTATTATTCCACACGAAACCTGCGTTAGCGGTAAAGACCATGTCGGGCAGGCCCGGTCTGGGTTCCACTAAGGCGATGTCCACATCAAGCCGGCTCTGAATAAGTTGGTATAGTCCTCTCCACTGTTCCTGGGCAACTTGGGTATTGCTCTGGCGGCTGCGGCGCATCCAAGGATTGATCTCGTACTCGATGCCGTAATACTGAGGTGGACACATCAAGAGCCGCATAGCCAAAAGTACACGTAAGGCGTAAGAGCGTTAGGCGTAAGGGGACTAGTCTTTCACTTCTTGGTGGCGAATTAAACCACTGATCATCTTGTCTACCCGCTGCATCTGGTCATCCAGAATGGCCCAAGTTTCGCCGACAAGATAGCCAAGCCCCTTCGCAAGCTCTAGCTGGGTGTCTAATTCGCTTAGAGATCCTTGAGCCATATGAAGATAATTTATAAATTCCTTTGTTGTCTGCCTTGCAGCACCCTCGGCGATATTACTCGGAATACTAATGGCCGCCCGTCGAATCTGACCGGTCAAACTGTATCTTTCTTCCTTCGGGAACGTCTCGGTTGCCTTATAAACTTCAGCGACCAAATCCATTGACAATTTCCACACATCTAGTTTTTTGTGCGGCTTTTCCATTCTTACACCTAACGCTTCACGCCTTACGCCTTACGAGACTAGTGGCTTTTCCATTCTTGCACTTTACGCCTCACACCTTACGCCTCACGAGACTAGTTGAGGTGCTCGCACAGCTCTCTCAGGAATGGTTCCACATCTGTCACCAGCCCCAGTGCTTGGAAGGTACCGCGATCCGTGAGCTTGGTGACGACCGAAGGATTGATATCTACGCAAACCGTCTTGACGCTGGCAGGCAGGAGGTTGCCGGTAGCGATGGCATGGAGGGTCGTCGCCATCATGAGAACGAAGCCGACGCCGCGAGTCTTCTCGCGCATGAGATCTTGGGCCTTCAAGGTATCGGTAACCACATCGGGCAGGGGCCCGTCGTCCCGGATGGAGCCGGCTAAGAGGAAATCGACTCCGTTCTTGACGCAGGTGTAGAAGATCCCCTTGGTTAATAGGCCCTGCTCTACCGCTTGCCGAATCCCTGCGGCCTTGCGGATCTTGTTAATCGCCCAAAGATGGTGCTCGTGGCCTTCGCTGGCGCGGATCTTTTCATCCAAATAGACGCCCAGCGAAGTTCCGTAAAGAGCGGATTCGATATCATGGACTGCCAGTCCGTTCCCGGCGAACAGAATCTGAACGAAGCCTTTCTCAATCATCTCTACCAAATGTTCAGACGCGCCCGTGTGCACCAGCCCCGGTCCTGCCACCACAAGAATCTTGCCGTTTTCGCGGCGCACCTTCTTCATAGACTCGGCAATCTCTCGGACCAACAACCCTTTGGGTCTCTCCGTCGATACCGGACTGGACATAAACTCAAAGCCCTCTCGAGGAACGCGTCTCTCGATGGGCACGATTTTAATGCCGCGATGCCCTATCACGATGAGATCCCCCCTGCGAACTTTATGAATCGGGATCGTTGCCGCTCGCATCGCATCCATGTCCACCTTTATTCCACAGTCCATCTCCGCGGGCTGGACTTCGAGCCAAGTTTCGTCGACACGCACCCAAGTAGGTAGGTTGGTTGTGGCATAAAAATTTTCCGGAAAGATTCCGTCTTGTTGCGCGGGCTCCAGCTGAGCCGGCTCTTCCTCCTCCAGAGGTAAGGCCCCGTGTTCTTTGATCTTGGCAAGGACGGTCTGAAGAACTTCGGCTGAGGGAGCTTCAATCAGAATCTTCGCGTGACTTCGGTCCGGGCGGCGGTGTCCGATCTGGATGTCCAAGATCTCAAACTCCGCACCTAAATGGATGATCAGGTCCAAGACCTTGGGCAAAATAAGAGAATCGATGATGTGGCCGGAAAGCTGGACGATGGTGCGAGCCATGGAATCACGATATTACTCCCCTGCCTAGGTCTCCTACAAGCGCGCATCACTGCCACCAATGAATCGGTCGGCTGTACAAAACAGCTTCAATATTCACGGAGATGAAAACCAATGGAATCTCAGCCAAAAATTTTCTTTCGATTTGTCTTTCCTCAGTCCATCTTCTAAACTGTCTGTGACGCGCTTAAAGAGCGGAGGCTCTCATGCCGGACGTTTACAAAAATTATATTGGACGCAAGTGGGTCGAGGCGGCCAAGACCTTCGAGAATCGCAATCCGGCCGATCGCCGTGATCTGATCGGCCTTTTTCCCGCATCCGCAGCGGAAGATGTAGATAAGGCGGTTGCAGCGGCAAAGAAAGCCTTTCCCAAGTGGCGCTTGGTGCCTGCGCCCAAGCGCGGAGAGATCCTCTATAAAGTGGGAGAGCTGTTGCGCCAGCGGAAGGAAGAGATCGCCCGCGTCATGACACGCGAGATGGGAAAGGTGCTCAAGGAGACGCGCGGCGATGTTCAGGAAGGAATGGACACGGCTTTTTACTCCGGAGGCGAAGGAAGAAGGCTCTTCGGCGAGACGACGCCCTCGGAGCTCCCTAATAAGTTCGCCATGTCGGTCCGCGTCCCGGTCGGCGTCTGCGGCCTTATCACGCCTTGGAACTTTCCCATGGCGATTCCCACCTGGAAATTGTTTCCCGCGCTTCTCTGCGGGAACACAGTGGTTCTCAAACCGGCTGAAGATACTCCTCACACCGCGGTTAAACTGTTCGAGATTCTGGAAGAGGCTGGAGTTCCTCCCGGCGTCGTAAATTTGGTTCACGGCAGCGGCAAGCAGGTTGGCGCAGGGCTCGTACGCCACCCCGAGGTTCAACTCATCTCGTTCACCGGATCGACCGCTGTGGGAAAGGAGATCGCGGCGGCTTGCGGACAGACTCTAAAGAGGGTGTCGCTGGAGATGGGTGGAAAAAATGCCCAGATCGTTATGGAAGACGCGGACCTCGATCTCGCCCTGGAGGGAGCCTTGTGGGGCGCCTTTGGAACTACCGGGCAACGTTGCACGGCCACGAGTCGCTTGATCCTCCATCGGGACCTCAAAAAGCGGTTCACCGAGATGATAGTCGAACGGGCGAAGACTATAAGAATCGGCAACGGACTAGAGGAAACGGTAGAGATGGGCCCTTTGATCAATGAAGCGGCGCGGCAAAAAGTCCATCGCTACGTCCAGATCGGCAAGGAGGAAGGGGCCAGGCTCCTCATCGGCGGAACTCTCTATGAGGAAGACCCGTGGATCCACGGCTATTTCTATAGACCCACGATCTTCGACCAGGTCACTCCTAACATGCGCATTGCTCGTGAAGAGATCTTCGGTCCGGTGCTTTCAATCATCGAAGTCAAAAGCTTTGAGGAGGCGATTGAGGTCCTCAATGGGACTCCTTATGGCCTTTCCAGCTCTATTTACACCAGAGACGTCGCCCGGGCGTTTCGAGCCATGAGGGACATTGAGGCCGGCATCACTTATATCAACGGCCCAACCATTGGAGCGGAAGTCCATCTTCCTTTCGGTGGTGTAAAAGAGACCGGGAACGGCCACCGAGAAGCAGGTACGACGGTTTACGACATTTTCAGCGAATGGAAATCTATCTACATTGATTACTCAGGAAAACTCCAGAAGGCGCAAATCGACAACGCCGAATGATTTCCGATTTTAGATTTTAGACTTTGGATTTTAATGAATCGAAAATCGGCAATCGAAAATCCAAAATTTGCCATGCAGGTTCCTCACATCAAGATAAAGCCGCCAGGCCCAAAGGCTCAGGCCATAATCGAGCAGGATCACCGCTACACCGCTCCGGCTTACGGTCGGGTCTATCCTCTGGTCGTCAAGGAAGGCCGAGGAATGGTCATCGAAGACGTGGACGGGAATCTGTATCTCGATTTCAGCGCGGGGATCGCTGTCACGCTCACCGGCCATTCCCATCCGGAAGTCGTCCGGGCGATAGAAGAGCAGGCGCGCAAGTTTCTACACTTTTGCGGCAGCGACTTTTACTACGAGCCGATGGCTCAACTGGCGGAAAAACTCAGCCGTCTGGCTCCGGGAACTTCGCCGAAAAAAGTCTTTTTAACCAACTCGGGCACGGAAGCGATCGAAGCCGCCATAAAGCTTGCCCGCTACAGCACCGGACGGTCACACCTCATAGCCTTCCTGGGTGCTTTTCACGGCCGCACATTAGGTTCTCTCTCTTTGACCTCCAGCCGTTCGCTTTATCGCGATCGATTTGGTCCCCTTCTCCCCAATGTCCACCACGCTCCCTATGGTGACTGCCAATACCTTGAGAAAATCTTCTCTCTTGAGGTGGCGCCTCAAGAGGTTGCCGCGATCTTCGTTGAACCCATTCAAGGTGAAGGGGGATACCTTGTTCCCCCACCTCAATTTCTCGTCATGCTCAGGGATCTATGCCGGCGCCACGGCATTCTCTTGGTGGCGGACGAGATCCAGTCGGGCTTTGGCCGCACCGGCAAGATGTTCGCCTGCGAGCATTGGAATGTGGAGCCAGATATCCTTTGTGTCGCAAAAGGTATCGCGAGCGGGTTGCCCCTGGGGGCCATGATCGCTCGAGCGGATATCAGCACGTGGACAAGGAGCACCCACGGCTCGACGTTCGGCGGGAATCCGGTGTGCTGCGCAGCCGCTTTGGCAACCCTAACATTGCTGGAAAAGGGACTGGTGAGAAACGCGGCCGAGGTCGGAAGTTACTTAAAAGAACAACTTGGCAACCTCCAGGCAACTCATCCCGCCATCAGCGATGTCCGGGGACTGGGCCTTATGATCGGAGTGGAGCTGGCAAGGCGAGCTTCAGCGCGCCCACCCGATGCCCAATTGCGGAATCAACTCGTCCAGAAAGCCTTCGAAAACGGCTTGCTCCTTCTCGGTTGCGGCGAGAGCACGATTCGCTTTTGCCCGCCATTGATCGTTAAGAAAGAAGAAGTTCGAACAGCGGTTGAAATCTTCGCCTCGACTCTGAAGGAGTTGACGTAATCGATCTCTCCGTGAAGCTCCATCTAATTCATTCCGCACGGACAGGCTCCGCCACTGAATCGGTGAAGTTTAGCAGATCTAGATACTGCTCCCGCGGAACGGCGACGAGGAATGTCCCGAGGCGTGGTCCCTTATCTTTGCCAAAGAGAAGATTGTAAACAATCTGAAAGAATCGACGCTGAGCGGATGCCAGCTCCTTCTCGCTCATCTCGGATTTTTTGGGTATGGCATAGACCTTTTCCGTCGCCTCTTCCACGCCGAACTTCGAGGTTTTCAACCACTGGTACAGCTCGTTTACCCAGTCCTTTTCGTGAGGGGCGAGCGCCCGGAAGTAATCGTCGTCTCGCTCCGATCGCAAAACGGTGCGTTCCTCCGGTGCATAGAACTCAAGCCAATTTTCAGCTTTTTGAAGCCTTTCCTCAAATAATTTTTGCTCCAAGGATGTGCCCATTCGAGCAAAAATAAGCTCCAGGGCTTTGTGATTGCCTTGAACAATGCCCGCAAAGCTTGTGAGTTGCCTGAACGGGACCGGATGTATTTGACGTCCCTGAGCGCAGGCTAGGTTCATCGCCCTTTGATCATCAGGAAGTTTGCTCCCCGGCAGATTCTTATCGAACTCTTCATAAATCCGATGAATCTGGTCATCCACCACCAGATCAAAGGCCCGGGTCGGGGGTGTGCGTGCGAACACCCACAGCAGAACTTCTGGTTGGTAGATTCGGAGAACATCGCGCGGGGTCAGGAGTTGACCAGAAGACCCGCTCATTTTTCCAGTTAGCCCTCTAAGGCCGACAAACTCGTAAGGCTGAAAGAGAGGTGGCTCAAACTCAAAAACTTCCCTAGCGATCCTGCTCGACACCTCATAGCTTCCGCCAGCTGTTGCATGATCCTTGCCACCGGGCTCAAAGTCCACACCTTCATAGCGCCAGCGCATGGCCCAATCGATTTTCCACGGGAGCTTCACGTTAGTGGAATGGTTGAGATCAACTCTCCCTTGATGCCCGCATGACGAGCACGAGTAAGAGAACACCATTTCTGAAGCATCGACTGCAGTGATGTCCGTTGTGTCCTTCATGCAACCTTCGCAGTAAATTGTTATTGGGAAGTATTTTTCGCGCTCCTCTTCAGACCCTCCTTGGGTACGGTAGTCAGTCAAAATATCATAGATGGTTTTCCTCGCTCTCACAGCCGCAATAATGCCTTCCCGATAAACTCCGCTCTCATACATTTTAGTCTGGTAGCGAAATTCGAGACCGATGCCCAGCTCTAGAAGCGATTCCTCAAATTCATGCTCGTGACGTGCAGCGTAGGATTCATAGCGACCCGACGGATCTGGAACACGGCTTAGCGGCTTGCCAATGAACTC
>DASYRN010000161.1:0-10394 GCA_036004365.1 Binatia bacterium | reverse complement strand
CGAAGGAAGGCCAGGATCGCGGCTAAGACTAAGGCAGCCTCTAATCCCTCTCTGAGAATGATCAGGGAAGCGTTGAGAAAGATGTAAATGTCTGCGAGTTGGTTTGCGCTGCTCAACAGCTGCGAGGCTTGGGTGAGTCCTGCGTCGATCTCCTGGTAAAGTTTCCGCACTTCTCCAACTGCGTCTCCTCGTCTGAGGGCGCTCCTGAAACTCGTGATTTTGCTCTCTAGGTCGCGACCAAAGGAGAGGTTTCGAGCGAATAGAGCCGGCTCAGCCAGCTCAAATCCTTCAAGATAGGCCTCGACCGCTTTTTGGTACGCCTTTTCCTTCTCCCCTTTTTCATAGAGCCCCATAGCCTCGCTCAGAAGAGTCCGGGCGATTAAGAGAGGGTCGTCTGTTCGCTCTTCCAGAACTCCCCACCTCAGGTAGGCCAAAGCCTTGAAAGATTCTTGCTCGCTGGGGAAATAGGTTCTGAGTTTTCGCTCTAATTCCTCATCTGAGGATGTAGCTAAATTTGCAATGTTCTTGAGTTCCTCAGGAGGTTTTCTTGCTTGGAGGAGTTTTTTCCCGTTGTCGGCTGCCTCAGCGGAAAAGCGGAGGGAAAAAATATAGAAGGCCGCCTCCCACCTCTCTTCTTCGCTAAGAGCAGAGAAACTTGGCATCGCGGTCCCCTCAACCCCGAAGGTTGTTGTGTTAAAGGCCTTGAAAGGTGAGAGACCGTTCATGAGGTCCGTGTCCGTGAAGTTTGCAGGCTTCGGTTCTTTGGGTTGCATCGCCTGCACACCAGGTCCGTCGCCTCGTCCGGTTGCGCCATGACACTGGGCGCAATTTTGCGTGTATACCGTTCTACCTGCTTCCGAAGTGGGAACAGCTTTGGGATAGGTGATGACCTTGTAGGCGGCGATGAGCCGATCTTTGATCTGTTGGGCTAGCTCAGAAACAAGCTTTTCATCTGATTTCTGCTTGATGTACGATGCCAGAGCTTGCAAATCTTTCTCAATTCCCGCGCTATCGCGTCCTTCGCGTGCTTTAAGCTGGTTCAAGATTTCGAGGCTTCGTGAAGCGAACTCGAGCATTTCCTGGTACTCGTCCTGGTTGACGATCTTTCCCGCCTGGATCGCGTTCTTGTAGTCGCCGCCAATATAATCGGTCAAAGCCACGAGCCTTTTGGCCTCATCTGATGCTGATGCAGCTTGGATAGCTGTGGGAAATGAGATCAACATGAAAAGACAGAGTCCGGAAATTTCCAGCCGTCGGATCGCGACCCGGGGATCCCTAGCATGACCGAACGCGGATTCTCTCCACGGGATTCTTATTTCACAAGAAGGCATGGGATTGACTACGTTTGAGCAACGAGCAGAAAGCGTTTTCTTAACCAGGCACTCAGCCCGTCCATCGCGAGAACCACGATCAGGATTAGCAACAAGACCATGGCCAAGCGGCGATATTCTAGAGTTTGAAGATAAATCTGCATGACAAACCCGATGCCTCCCGCGCCTACAAAGCCCAGAATTGAGGAGGCCCGGATGTTGTACTCGAGCATGAAGAGAAGCTGCGTGAGAATCGCATTGGCTCCCTCAGGAAGAAACACGAAGCGTACCAGGTGAAGTTTGGAAGCGCCGGTGCTCTGCACCGCCTCCACGACCTCTGGGTCGGTGCCTTCGAACAGTTCACAATAGATCTTTGCTAAGTAGCCTACGGTATAGGCGGCAATGCCAAGCGTCCCCGCTAAAGGACCGAGACCGACTAGAATCACAAAGATGATCGCCCACAACAGCACGGGGATTGTGCGGACTCCCGCAGCGACAAAGCGAGCGACGGTTGATAACAGTCGTGGAAAGAGATGTCTTGTGCCCAAGATGCTTAACGGGAGGGAAGCAAGGAAGCCCAACATAGTTCCAGCGAAAGACATTTGTACCGTCTCCCAAAGGGCTTTTCCGGCTATCGGGAGAACGCCAACATCAGGAGGAATCATCTCCGAAGTCAGGATGCCCAGGTTTCGAAGCCCCCGCACCAACCGCGCTCCGTCAAAAAAACCTAACTCGGCCATTACGACGACGAGAAGAAGGGCCGTAGCCGCCGCAATAAGATTGATCCCCACTCGGACCTCAGAAAGACTGTGCCTGAAGATTCTGTGTCGGAAAGCCAGGCACAATTTGACCATGATTCAGTGTCAGAACTTGGTCGCCAAAGTCTCGCAGCCCGACCCGGTGCATGCTCATCACAAAGGTGATTTGCTCTTCCTCAGCGGCTCGCCGTATACGACCCAGTATTTCCGACGCCAAAGCTAGATCCAGGTCAGAGACGAACTCGTCGGCCAGGACGACTCGTGGGCGCTGCAAGAGGGTGCGGGCAATGGCGACACGCTGGCGCTCCCCTCCGCTCAAGCGAAAGACTTTTTCGGAAGCCTTGTGACCGATCCCCATGAGATCGAGAGCGCTTTGTGCCTGTTCAATCTCGGGACGCGGAAACATTCCCAGGAGCACCTTTCCGTGGCCGCACCGCCCTAGGGCTCCCATCAGCACGTTCTCCAAGGCAGTCAAATTGCGAACCAGTCCCAATTGCTGAGGTATGTAACCGATGAGCGGGAATAGATTCCGTTGAGTTCGCTTCTCAATGGCATGATCGAGCACGAACACTTGCCCACGGTGCGGACTTAGGATGCCTGCGAGTAGCTTTAGGAGAGTTGTCTTCCCAGTGCCGGAAGGCCCCATGATAATCGTTACCTTGCCCCGGGGCAGAGATAGAGAAATATCTCTCAAAACCCAGTCTTGGTTTCGATAAGCGAACCAGACCCCGTTTGCTCGCAGCGCTATGTTTGGACCATTGGCCTGACTCACAGACGCTCCGTATATTTGAGCCGCGCTAATTTTAGATAGCGCATCAGCGGTCCTAGGTGTTCAGCCGCCGTCGTCGGTTTGAACCCGACGAACAGGCTAGATATGAAGGAACGCATCAGGTCCCTTTGCTCCGGAGCGCTTAACTTCGCAATTGCCTGAATCACTCTGGCACGCAGCGGCTCCTTGAGCTCTTTACTGATAACCACGGCATGGGAGGGGATAGGCCCCTGCTGTTCCAGCACACGGGCAGAGGACAGCACCTCGTTATAAAGCTTCTCCGGAACATCGCCGGCGATGATGGTCACGTCAACTTGTCCTTGTTTCAATGCTTGCCAGCATTGCGCATACCCGCCTCCAAAGAGAACTTCTTTAAAGAACGCTTTGGGGTCAGCTTCCTTGCCTTCGGGTGGCTGAAGGAGATTCAATTCCGTTAAACGGCCGATAGGCGCCACATACCCCGAGGTCGATATGGGACTGGGGAAACAGGCACTTTTCCCTTTTAGAGAGGGGAGATTCTGGTAAGGTGAATTAGAAGGCACGACCCAATAAGAGTAATAGTAAGGCGCCTCGACCTTCTCCTTGCCGTGAAGGACTTGGCGCACCTCGGCCAAGGCTACGTCCGCCCCCCCTAGCTGGACGGCCAATTGGGCAGGCCATGCGGACATGAAAGCGACATGCGCATGACCGAAGCGCAACGACTCCACCACGGCCGCATAACTGCTTGGAGCATAAATATCCACTTTGATTTTGCCTCCCAACTCCTGCTCGAGAAATTTCTGCAGCGGCTTGGATTTGGTTAACATCTCATCACTGGAAAGCGTCGGCTGAATCGCGATGACGACACGGTCCTGGGCTAGCAGCGTTTCCGGGAGAATCGTGGAAAGGAAGAATATTGCAGCAACGGCTCCCGTCCAAACGGACGTTTTGATTAAACGAGTCATTTCTTCCTCCTTCTCTTGACGTTAATGAGCCACTTAAATAAGATAAGCACCCTAACGATTGTTTGCTTTAGGCTACCAATTAAGTTTGATATACTGAATTCTGAGACTTCGCATACACTAATAAAAAAAGCTTGTCAAGCCTATGGAGACTCATAAGATCACCCCAACCGTAGAGGACTATTTAAGGACGATCTTCGTCTTGGGGGAAGAGAGCCAACCGGTAATCGCGGCGCGGGTGGCCGACGAGATGGGGGTCTCGCCTTCGACTATGGTCATGACACTGCGACGCCTGCAGAGCCAGGGCTACCTCAGGGTAGAACGGCGAAAGGAAATCCACCTGACCGCTAAAGGAAAAAGGGTGGCCGAAGGGATCCTGCGGCGCCATTTCCTCACCGAAAGGCTATTGACCGATGTGTTGGGGATGGACTGGGTCAAGGCCCATCAGGAGGCTCACCGCTTGGAGCATGCGATTTCTACCGAAGTCGAGGAAAAATTGGCGAAGCTTCTGCGCTATCCTACGACGTGTCCACACGGGAACGTTATCCCTGGTCAGGCATCATCTTCACGCCGTAAGGGATTGCCGTTGGATCGCGCCGAAGCCGGAAGAGAGGTGGTTCTGGAGTGTATCACGGAAGGCGGTGAAAGAGACGCGCGGCTCCTCGGCTTCATGCAGGACCACCATCTTTTTCCTGGGACGAAAATCGAGATCCTGGAGGTCGCCCCCTCCCTAGGAATTATGAATCTTAGAGTGGAGAAGGAGGAATTCGCTCTCGGGATTGAGGCGGCAAAAAAGCTCCGCGTCTATTGAAATTTTCTCTCAGGAATCGTCTGCGACAGGTTTGTCGAAGACGTGATTCTCTTCTGGTACGGATTCTCGGGTTTTCAGCTCCTCGGCTAAGAAATCGATTTGATCTTTTGTTGGGGCGTCCCGGTCAAGAATGATTAGATCCTGTCCTTTAAGCTGACAACTGCCGCTGCGAGCGTGGTAGCCCACTTCGCGCAAGAGTCTCTCCGTTCGGACCTCGATGTTCCCTTGCTTGGCTTTGGCGATCAGTTCTTGAAGCCGGGCTTCCTGTTTGCTTTTACGTTTTCCCATTTTCATATCTGCGGTTTATTATCGCCCAGTTAATTGCCTGTGTAAACCCTTTTCGAGAGCTCCGTGCGCCTTGCAAAAAAAGCGCACATTGTTATGTTACCCCTGTTTAGAATAAAGTGGGACGGGCATATTTTTTGTATCGTTCCATGAACCTTAGGGTTGGTTGCAGGGAACGCTTCTGGGTGCGGAACATGAGGAGGGAAAGATGATTAAAAATATCTTAGTTCCCCTCGATGGTTCGGAGCATTCTAAGGCGGCACTCGACTATAGTCTTTGGATGGCCGAGAAATTCAGTGGAACTCTCTTCGGTCAGCACGTAATCGACACGGTCTCCATCGAAGGCACTTTTTTTCATGACATTTCCGGCTCCCTGGGGTTTGAGCCCTATTTGGACTTTTCAACCAGAATGCGGGAGGTGTTGGAAGAGAGAGGCAAAGCGATTCTCGACGATTTCAGCCAGCGTTGCAAGCAGAAAGGGATCAGGCACGACACCTTTCTTGATATGGGTATTATTCCGAATGAAATCTGCGAGCGCTCCAAGATGGCGGACCTCGTAGTTTTAGGCCATCGAGGGGTGAATGAGAGATTCTCTACCGGTCTACTGGGAGGAACAACAGAGAGTGTAACCCGAAAGGCTCCTCGTCCCGTGTTCGTCTCAACCAGCAAATTTAAGCCGATTGAGCGCCCTCTTCTGGCCTACGACGGCAGCCAAAGGGCGAGCGCTGCTATGGAGTCCGCGGCCGAGTTCTGCAGCCGGCTACGTCTTCCTTTAACCGTCCTTCACGTCCCAAAGGATGAAAGATTGGGGGAAAAAATACTTCACGAAGCCAGATCCTACTTGAACTCTTATGAGTTCGAAGTTCGTTACGAAACCTCGCGCGGTTATCCGGAGCAAAAGATTGTAGATTATTTGTTGAATTTCAATTACGATCTTGTCTTCATTGGGGCGTACGGGCACAGACGGATCATTGAGATGGTTTTGGGCAGCACGACGGAATACGTGCTGCGAAAGAGCCCCTGCCCGGTTTTTCTAAATCGGTAAAACCGAACTCGTTTATGGAATCGTGTTCGTGTCCGCCCTAAGGCCTTATAAGTTTGACATGATCACAAGCTACCAGCACGAACGCGGATTTTGAGATGAAGTCTATCGCCGCAGCTATCCAGATGCTGGCTACCGCTGATAAAGAGGCGAATCTCAGGGAAGTAAAAGAGAGGATTCGACAGGCGGTGAACAGGGGGGCCCAGATTGTCGCTTTACCCGAAGTCTTCAATTGGCGCGGTGATAAGGACGAAGAGAAGAGAAACGCCGAGGCTATTTCTGGTCCGACGGCGAGTTTGATGGCCGAGTTGGCCCGGGAGCACGGTCTTTATCTCCTTGCCGGCTCCTTCCTGGAAGATATTCCTGGCAGCACCAAGGCTTACAATACGAGCATGCTTTTCGATCCTCAAGGCAGCGTCGTGGCATGCTACCGTAAAATTCATCTCTTCGATGTCCATCTGGAGCGAGGAGTTTCGAGTATGGAGTCTGAGACTCGCCAGTCCGGGCACGAGGTCGTTGTAGCCGAGACGTCGATTTGTCCTATGGGATTGAGCGTCTGCTATGATCTTCGCTTTCCCGAGCTTTACCGGGCTCTAGTTGACAAAGGGGCGCAGATAATTTTTGTCCCGTCGGCCTTTACAGCGCTGACTGGGGAGGCTCACTGGGAACCCCTGCTGCGTGCTAGAGCCATAGAAAACCAAGTTTACATCATCGCTCCGAACCAGTTGGGTCATAACCCAAAGAGCTTTGCCACTTACGGCAATTCCATGATCGTGGATCCTTGGGGCAGGGTCTTGGCCCGGTCTCCTGATTGCCCTGGTGTCATCTTTGCCGAGATCGATCTTGGCTACCTCGCAAAAGTGCGCAGGGAGCTGCCATCCCTCTCTCATCGAAAGGTTCTTCCCAAGACTTGAATTCCTCTCTGCGCGTCCGTCTCGGCTCCCTCCTCGCGCTGAGCCTCATTTGTTACTGCGTTTTCTTTTACGCCCTGGGGAATTACCCGCTCTTCGATCCCGACGAAGGTCGAAGCGGGCAAATCGCAAAAGAGATGGTCGGATCAGGTAACTGGCTGACCCTGACCCATGAAGGAGAACCGTACTATGACAAACCAGCGCCCTATTTTTGGTTACTGGCCTTAGGGTTGAAGTTTTCAGGCCTGAATGAATGGCCTCTCAGATTACCATCAGCTTTGGCAGCATGTCTTACTGTAGCCGTTGTGTATCTGTGGGGATCCGTTTCTGGGCATCCGGAGCGAGGGTTTTGGTCAGGAATGGTCTTGGCAACCTCCATGGAGTTTGTCGCTTTAGGGCACGCAGCAAGAATGGATATGCTTTTCACCTTTTTTTTTACCGCGGCTTTGCTCTCTTTCCTTTGGTGGCAACAGCGAGTTCTGGAAAAGGTATGGATCTGGCTTTTTTATGTCTTTATGGCGTTGGCCGTTCTCGTCAAAGGTCCTGTAGGTCTAGTCCTCCCTTTGTTGATCGTTTTCGTTGCGCGCGGCCTAAGAAATCGATGGGCTCTTGTTCAAGAGATACATCTCATGCGGGGTATGGTCATTGTCACTGTGGTGGCCGGTTCTTGGTATCTTGTAGCGGCTGTTTACGACCCCGAGTACATTTGGACGTTTCTCTGGGATCATAACGTAGTCCGCTATTTCATTGCCGAGAAGGGAGAAAACCATCCGCGGCCTCTTTACTACTTTTTGCCGCTCCTTATGGGAGGTTATCTGCCATGGTCCCTCTGGTTGCCCCCGATTTTCTATGATCTCTGGAGGCACCGAAAGGAGGAGAGCCATGAGGCTGGTTTCCTGTTCGTTTGGGCCGCGGCTGTTTTTGTTTTTTTCTCTCTCTCGCGGAACAAGCTAGGTCCCTATATCCTGCCGCTCTTCCCACCGCTCGCGCTGTTAACCGGTGACTTCCTTCATCGGTTCCGTGAGTCCAGTTTTGCGCCCAAGTGGATACGCCTCTGGGTTCTATCCACCAGCGCGATCTGGTTGTTGCTCATACTTGCCCTCTTTCCTCTAAGCGAATTGTTTCTCAGCGGCCGCCATTCTTACTTACCTTCTTTCCGCCAGCCATTGCTGCCGGGAACTCTCTTCATTTTATTTCTGGTAGTCGGCTGGATCTTCAGGCGAGCAAGCTGGACTCCTTGGGTCATCGCTCTTTCCTCTCTTTGGCTGGTTGTGTGGTTCTATGGGGCTAAGGCGTCCGAGATTGGCGAATTGAAGAGCTCCCGTAACCTGGCTCAATTCGTCAATGGAATCTCAGGGAAAGAATTCCGTGTGATCGCCTTAAAAGGGGATTCGTTCTCTTTTTATCTATCTAGGGAACTCGAGGTTGTATCCGGGACGGATGTGGCTGAAAGGATGTTGCACGAAGAGATACCGACCGTTGCGCTCGTCAAGGAGAAACATTTAAGGGAATTGCAAATCGATTCCCCTAAGAGACTTTTTGTCTGGAAAAGCGTCCCTTCAGAGAATGCCTTACTGGCGAATTTTCCTCCGCCTCCCTCTCACTTCGATTCGCCTCCACCGACTCTCCCTTTAATCCATTGGTGAATCGAGTGGCGATAGATATAAGCAAGCAGCAAAATTACAGCAGAAACGGTCGCAAAGACTAATGCCGTCTTGTAGTGATGTTCGCGAAGAGATGCTCCTTGGACAGTCAAGAGATAAGTGCCCGGCAAGCGCCCGATTGTCGACACAATCAGAAAGGTTGTCAGACTCATTCTAGTGAGGCCCAAGAGGTAGCATAGAACGTCCTTTGGAAAGCCCGGGAAGAGAAAGAGAAAAAAACATATCATCGCTCCCGCTTCAGTTGTCAAGAAGTTGAATTTTTCGAGAGTGTCTTTTCTAACCCATCTTTCGACGAACGGCCTGCCCAGAATGCGGGCCAGCTCGAATGCGATCCATGATCCGAGTGTGAGTCCCAGGGTCGAAAGAATAAATCCCAACCCCTTACCGTAGACATATCCCCCAACGACTCCTGTCAGCTCACCGGGGAACGGTGACAGGACAACCTGCAAGGCCTGCAGCAGGATGAAGACGGCTGAAGAGTACGAGCCGTACGATGTGAGGAAGTTTATGAGCCTTTCCTGACGCGTGGAGACCTCCTCCTCATTGTCCGGGAAGAGCTGCAGGAGATGGAAAGGTTGCGGAGCATGTCTGCTGAAATAAAAGATCAGAACAACGAGTGAAGCGAGGATGGCGCCTCTGATCAAGAGCTGGCGGCGTCGATTAGTCATTTTGGGAACGCCGATATTAGCAGCAAATTGCCCGGAAGACGAGGGGCGAAAAACGACCCTGTTTATTTTTGGGATTCGCCAATAAAGTTGCCGGTGCGCAGCAACCGTGGAAGGAATCTCCCTGGGCGCCCCCGTGGTTTTTGGGCACCAACTACACGGCGCTATTGATCGGCTATGTCTGGGCGTTGAGCTGGACTAGAAAAAGAGCTCCCCGGTCGCAAAGCCGGCTGTAGGCAGGCCAAAAAAAATCGGGCAGGTGAGAGGCCCGCCCGAGAATTCTGACCTAAGCTGAAAAACTGCGAGATTGAAAGAAGTTCTACTTCTCTTCTTTCTTCTTCTTCCCTTCTTTTGTCTCCTCCCCCTTTTCAGCCTTCTTCTTGGCCTTCTTCTTGGCCGCCTTCTTGTCGTCCTTCTTCTCTTCCACCTTCCCCTCCTCCGTCTTCTTCTCCGCGGCGGAGATCACCGGAGGAAAAGCCAAAGCGGTCCCGATCATGACCGCCACCAACCACAAAAGCCATTTGCCCTTCATATCTACCCTCCTTTCCTTCACCCCTACGATCCGATGAAATTTACCCTCTCCCAGATCATGCCACCCGGGGCTTATCGGCCAGAGACGGGGTATCTTTTGAGTAGGCCTTTCATATAAGAAAGCAGTTTCCCTTGTCAAGCCGAAAATCCTAATCTTCCTTAGGCGGAATGGGCCTTGGCCCGTGCGAGAGCAAGAAGATCTTGCATGGGCATCGGAGAGACCAGGATGCAGATAATGCCTCCCTCGCGATGGAAGACGGCGTTGATATCGTCGCGCGAGAAGGCATAAAAATTGATCTTTTTCTCCGCGTCAAAGAAGAGCGCCGCATTATCCGGCGCATCGTCTTCCGTTCCCAGAAAAGTGTAGCAGATGAGCGATCCTTGTCCTTGGTACACCGTCACCAGCATCTTCCGCCCGTTGATCTCATGGACGGCGCCCGCCACTGGCATCAAATTCATCATGGACAAGTCGTATCCCATCGGGCTGAAGCTTCCGCCGACAGAGCGAACCAGTTGCTCTTTCATTTCCTCCGCACCTTTTGCCCTAATCATCGGAAGGTCGCCGCTTAGGAGGGCCCCGTAGGTTGATAGGGCCGCGAGCGAAATGGACTGGCTCCTCTGGTCAAGCAAGTAAAAGGTTGGCAGTACGAGAATCAATAGAAGGACCGAGACAAAAGCCGGACGGAGCCAGAGTTGCGGAGGCTTCA
>DASYRN010000160.1:0-33060 GCA_036004365.1 Binatia bacterium | reverse complement strand
TGGTTCCCTTGGAATCGTTGTAATAACGGACTCCCTCCCTTTCGCGCACAAATTCGAGCCGATGCTCGAGACCGCGAAATTCCTCGATGACTTTCTGAATGGTCTTCCCCGGGATACCGAGCGATTTCGTTGCAGCCACGGCCGCCATCAGATTCTCGACGTTGTGGACCCCTTGGATCTTGACCCGGGAAAGGGGAAACCGCTCTTCAGCCTTTGCGCTCCTCCAAATGATCTCATTTTTCGTGGCAAAGACTCCGTCGTTGACCTCGTCCCAACCAAAAGAGATGATCCGGGCCCGGATCCTTTCTTTCATAGCCCAAACCAAAGGATCGTCGCGGTTGAGCACGGCGAGATCTGCCTCTTCTTGAGAGTGAAAAATTCGCTCCTTCGCCTCACAGTACGAGGCGAAATCGGGATAACGGTCGAGATGATCTTCGCTCAAATTGAGAAGCAGCGCGATCTTGGGTCGAAACTGGCTTACCCGCTCGAGCTGAAAGCTGCTGATTTCTACGACGCCCCAGTCCCAGTCTCCGGAGACGAATCCGATCAACGGAGCGCCGATATTCCCGCCGACAAAGACCTTCAAGCCTTCGGCCTTGAGAATCTCGCCGATGAGCGACGTCGTGGTACTTTTCCCGTTCGTGCCGGTCACCGCTACCAGCGGAAAGTTGAGAAACCGATAGGCAAGCTCAATCTCGCTGATGATTTCGATTCCTCTCTTCGCCGCCTCGCGGAGCAGCAAGTTTTCCGGTGGAACCCCGGGGCTAGGAACAACCAGATCGACTCCTTCCAACCAGCCGATTCGCTCCCTTCCCAAAAGAAAGCGAACCGGAAATTGAGAGAGGGCCTGCATTTGCACCTTAAGCTCCTCTTCGCTTTTGCAATCGCTCACCAACACTTGGGCTCCGTTACCTATAAAAAATCGGGCAGTTTCGACGCCCGTGCGCGCGAGCCCCAGAACCATCACCCTCTTTCCCTTTAGCTCCATCTTCCCAGTCAGAAGAAAAGTTCAAATCGTTTAAATCGTTCAAGTCGTTAACGCTTTGAACAGCTTGAACCCATTGAACATCTTCAATGTCTTTCATCGGAGCTTCAGCGTACTCAGCGCAACCAGTGCACAGATGACTGAAATAATCCAAAAGCGAACGATGATTTGGGGCTCGGGCCATCCTTTGAGTTCATAGTGGTGATGGATCGGCGCCATGAGGAACACCCGCTTGCGCCTCAACTTGTAAGAGACGACCTGAAAAATCACGGACAGCGCTTCGATAACAAAGACTCCCCCAACGAACATTAAAAGCACCTCGTGCTTGGTCATCACCGCGACAATGCCCAGGGCAGCACCCAGAGCCAGAGAGCCCACGTCTCCCATGAACATCTGAGCCGGATAGGTGTTAAACCATAGAAAACCTAGACCTGCGGCTACCATCGCCGCGCAGAAGACGCTCAGCTCGCCGGCGCCGGCGACATAAGTGATCTGTAGATATTCGGCCAGCTTCAGATGGCCGGTCACATAAGCGAGGAAAGCGTACGTCCCCGCAGCAACCATTACCGGTCCAATCGCCAAGCCATCAAGCCCGTCGGTTAGATTAACGGCGTTAGAGGTGCCCACCACGACGAGCATGGCAAAAGGCACGTACCAGGGACCAAGATCCGGGCGGATGTTTTTCAAAAAGGGAACCCCAAGAACGCCGCTAAACGGAAGCTTCCTGTAGAGAATCATGGCCGCGATAAAGGCTACGGCGAACTGGCAGACAAGCTTGGTTCGGGGCCGCAGACCGCGGCTGTTCCTTCGCGTCAGCTTGAGCCAATCGTCAACAAAACCGATGAGACCGAATCCTCCGGTGACGAAGAGGGCGAGAAGGACGTAAGGATTTGCCACGTCGGCAAGCAGAACCGTAGAGAGAAAAAGCGCCAAAATGATCAGTGTTCCCCCCATCGTGGGAGTGCCGGCCTTTGCCGTGTGGGTTGCGGGGCCATCGTCGCGGATCGGCTGGCCCATCTGGGCCGCAGCTAGCGAGCGAATGAGATAAGGTCCCAGGAGAAGGGAGATCAAGAGTGCCATGAGGGCCGCCAACGCCGCGCGGAAAGTGATGTAGCGGAACACGTTGAACGCCGAGTACGTTGTGTGCAGAGGAAAGAGCAAATAGTAGAGCAAGTCTTACTCTCCCATCTCCTTAAATGCCGCCAAGGCTTTCTCCATCTCCATGCCACGCGATCCTTTGAAGAGGAGCCAATCCCCCCTTTTCACATGTTGGTGCATCATCTTTGCGATGGCCGCATGATTCCTACCAATCATCACCCGCCTCTCGTCAAACCCTGCAGTCAGCGCCCCTTTTTTCACCTGCTCGGCCTGCTTGCCCAGGAGATAGAGGCGATCTATTTGATATTGAGCTACCTGTCTTCCCAGCGTCAGATGGCTCTTTTTCGTTTGGTTCCCCAGCTCTAACATGTCTCCAAAAACCGCCACTCTTTCTCCGCGAGCCGGGATTTGCGACAGAGTCCTGAGAGCGGCTTCCATAGAAGCCGGATTGGCGTTGTAGGCATCGTTGATGATCCCGATCCCCTTCCACAACTCGGTTACCATCCGCATCGGATGGGGCGTCACCTCTTCCAGTCCTCTACACATCGCTTCTAGATCGACTCCGAGTCCGTAAGCCATGGCAGCCGCCGCGACCGCATTCGAGACATTGTGTTCTCCAAAAAGCTTGAGATGGATGCGCCGTCGCCGCCTTCCCACTCGAAGCGTAAATACCATTCCGCGTGCATCCAGAGCGTTCGAGGACTCCGCCCTGACTTCACCCGAAGTTCCGTAGGTGATTCTCTTTCCCGGGAATTTCTCTCCGAGGCGGCGCACCCAAGGATCATCCAGATTCACCACAGCGACGCCGCCGCGCTTGATTCCCCGGAAGAGGTCTCCTTTCTCCCTTGCCACACCCGCAACGGTCCGGAGGCCTTCCAGGTGAGCCGGAGCGATCGAGGTGATGAGACCGACGTCGGGAGCGGCAATTTCTGTCAGGCGCCTGATCTCGCCCGGACGGCTCGTTCCCATTTCAAGAACCGCCGCGGCCTCATTGCGCCGAAGCCGAAGCAGGGTCAGAGGCAAACCGACAAGGTTGTTGTAGTTGCCTTCCGTCTTCAGCACCCTTCCGCGTAAGGGTCTGCCATGAATGGATGCCTGTTCCAGAATCGCCGCGACCATTTCTTTTGTCGTCGTCTTACCGTTGGAGCCTGTTATCGCCAAAACCTTCGGCGCTACGATCTCCCGCCGGTAATGCGCCAAATCCCCCAGCACCTTGAGCGTATCGGTGACTCTTATGACCGCTGCACCTTTAAATTCTGCGTGCGGTACGGCTCTGTGAACCAGCAAACAGGCCGCGCCGCGCTGCACGGCATCCTTGAGAAAGTCGTGGCCGTCAAATCGCTCTCCCTTCAAACCGACAAAGACTGCACCCCTCTCCACCTTTCCAGAATCGATGACGATCTTGGTAAAATTCCTGTGTTTGCCTTGCTGGACAACTCTTCCACCGGTCGCCAGCAAAATTTCTTTTTCGGTCCATGACATTAAAACGAGCCATTAGGCATCAGGCACGAGGTAGAATGTTTCTTTTCCCTATTTCCGCCGGAGGCGGATCCGCCTATCTTTGTGGCGGAGCCTATTGCCTGTTGCCTTTTCCTTCTTTCGTAGCTCTTCCCTTGCCACCTCACGGTCATCGAAGTGAAGCCGCTGGGATCCGACGATCTGATAATCTTCGTGCCCCTTCCCCGCTATGAGAATGAGATCGTCCGCCCGCGCAAGCCGAAAGGCCAGCCGAATCGCGGCCCGCCGATCCGCCTCGACCAAATAACCGCGCTCCAATCTTAGATTTTGGACTTTGGATTTTGGATTTTCAATCTGAGATCTGAGATCTGCAATTTGAAATTTCTTGAGGCCGATTTTTCGCACCCCCGCCTCGATCTCCTCCAGAATGCTAAGCGGATTCTCGCTGCGCGGGTTGTCGGATGTCAAAATCAGCAAATCGCTCAGGCGCGCACCGATCTCTCCCATCAGCGGTCTCTTGCCCCGATCGCGATCCCCTCCACAACCAAAGAGCGCGATTAACCTCCCTTGGACAAGCGGGCGTAGGCCGCGCAGCACCCGCTCAAGGGCGTCGGGAGTGTGCGCATAATCCACGAATACGGAAATGCCGAGTTCATTTTTGATTTTTTCCAGCCGGCCGGGGACCGATGTTAACCGGCCGATCCCTTCCACGATCACGTCAGGCGACAATCCCAGCGCCAAACCGACCCCCGCCACAGCTAAAATGTTCTCCAGATTCGCTGCACCGATGAGGTGAGAAGAAAATCCGATTTCCTTATTCTTTAGCCAAATCTTACCCTTCAGCCCTTCGAGATTCCCCTCAACCTCCAGCGGGTGGACATCCCATTGATTGCCTCGCCCGTAGCTCAGCGTTTCCAGCCCTACTTTCCGTGCTTTGTCCAGAAGCTCCCCACCCTTCGAGTCCGCGGCATGGACGACGGCGATCTTTTTTTTCTTGGAGCTAGCCGGCAGGTAGTCGGTAAAGAGCCGGCTCTTGGCGAGGAAATAGTGTTCCATATCACCGTGAAAATCGAGATGATCGCGGGAAAGATTCGTGAATAAGGCTACGTCAAATTCCATCCCCCTGACTCGCTCCAGCTCGAGAGCGTGCGAAGAAACCTCTATGGCCACTGAGTGAACTCCGAAGCGTGCCATCTTAGCCAAAAGATCCTGAAGATCGATCGACTCAGGGGTGGTATGATGAGCCGGCAGAGTTTGATCCCGGTAACGATAGTTGATCGTCCCTATGACACCAGGAATCATTCCCGCAGCAGAGAAAACCGATTCCAGAAGATAGGTCACGGTGGTCTTACCGTTGGTTCCGGTAACTCCCACAAGCAGCAGCCGGCGGCTAGGATAGGAAAAGAATTTCGCCGCCCACAATCCCATGGTCCTCCTGACATTGCGTACTCGGATACACGTGGAGCCCGCGGGTAATGCAATTTTTCTTTCGAGCACAACGGCGGCGGCTTCCTGCTGTACAGCTTGGCGGGCAAAATCGTGCCCGTCCATTCGCGTTCCAGGGAGGGCGAAAAAGATGTCTCCGCGCTTCACCGCCCGAGAATCATAGATGAGCCCCCCAATGGTCTGGTCTAGATCTCCATCTGCCTCTTCAACATCTCCAGCTTCAAGTAATTCTCTGAGCCTCATTCGCCTAGCCCTGCAGCTCGAGAGTCAATGTTTCATTCTTGCCCCATGCTCTTCCCGCGGCCGGCGATTGCTTGACGACGTAACCATTGCCGTGCAGCTCGACCCGCAGCTTAAGGGTGCGCGCCTTCTCTAAAGCCTCACGCAGGCTGAGACCTTGAAAATCCGGGACTTCATGCTCGCTGTCCTGTCGCAGCGCGATATAACTCGTTCTACGCTCCGGCTGCTGAGAGTTTCCTTCTTGTTGGATCGGCAGCAAAGGGGCTTCGGCGTTCTCCGGGAAGACTCCCAAATGGCGCAACACGCCGCGCGCGATGCTGCGGAAGGTCGGCGCCGCCACAATCCCACCATAGACGTTGACTTCCGGCTCATCGATTAAAACGAGCAGGACCATTCGAGAATGATCCGCCGGCACAAAGCCGATAAATGAAGCCACTTTCTTCTTCGCTGCATAGCCACCGTGGGTAAGATCGGCTTTTTGCGCCGTTCCGGTCTTGCCCGCGACATCGAATCCCTCCACGCTCGCCATGACACCCGTTCCGCCCTCGTTGACGACCCCCTTGAGGATCGAGGTCAACAAGCGGGCCGTCTTCTCCGAAATGACGCGTCGGACGACATGAGGTTGATTCGCCTCCAGCACGGCCCCGTCGGGTCCCACAACTCGGCGAACGACAAAAGGCCTCATGAGAAAGCCGCCATTCGCGATCGCAGCATAAGCCATAACAAGCTGGATGGGCGTCACCGCGATCCCCTGGCCGAACGCGTGAGTGGCTAAGTCGATGGTACTCCACGAATCCACAGGTCGGAGTAGGCCCGCCACCTCGCCGGGCATATCGATACCTGTAGGCTTTCCGAATCCGAACTTCTCAATATAGCGATACAGTCGATCCTTCTTGAGTTTCTCGGCGACCTTGGTCGCACCGATATTGCTGGAATGTTGAATGATCTTGTAAAACGGAAGCCAGCCATAGCGGTGGCTGTCATGAATCGTTTTCCCCCCAAAGAAGTACTTTCCCTCCTCGCAGTAGAAGAGATCCTCCTTTTGAACCACTCCCTCTTCTAGCGCTGCGGCGGCCGTAATCGTCTTAAATGTTGAGCCGGGCTCAAAGCTGTCCGTTGCGGCGCGATTGCGCCAATGCTGCGAAGATTGGCGACTGAAATTATTCGGATCGAAGAAGGGATAGTTCGCCATGGCAAGAACTTCGCCGGTGAAAGGCTCGACCACTATGGCGATGCCCGATTTGGCGCGAAACTTCGTCACCGCGACCTCTAACTGCTTCTCGGCAAGATACTGGATCGAAGTGTCCAGGGTTAAGTGAATATCGGCTCCAGGAGGAACCTGAAGCTCTTCGACTCCTTGTGTGAGAACTTTACGTCCCAAAGCATCTCGCTCAACAAGCGGGGAAGCCATTTCGCCCCGGATATAGTTGTCATAGCGCAACTCTACCCCCTCGAGCCCCTCGGAATCCCTGTTCACGAAGCCGACGATCTGCCCTGCAACCTGACCCTGAGGGTAGTAACGATTGGGCTCGTAGTACAGACCGACTCCGTCAAGGTTTAAATCCTTTATTTTTTCCGCCTCCTTGGGGGTTACTTGGCGCTTGAGCCAGACGAAGGGCTTTTCTGCCTTGACCTTTTGTTGGACTTCGCTCGTATTGAGGCTCAAGGCCTTGGCCAAGGTACGGGCAACGGCTTCGGGCTCTGCAATGCGCCGCGGTCTCACATAGACGGATTGAGACTGGAGGCTGAGGGCGAGGGGTTCCCCAGAGCGATCCAGGATCGTCCCCCGCTTCGGATAAACGATCGACTCTTTAAGATGCTGTCTTTCTCCCAACCGCCTCAGCTTTTCACCCTGGATGATTTGAAGTTGGAAAGCTCTTACGACAACACCCAAAAACATCAGGGCAAAGAATAGCCCGGCAATTCCTAGCCGGATCTTATTTCCTTTAATCTTTAGAGGGCGCATCATGGCAGGATAACGATTTGACCCTTTTCAGGATCTTTGAGCCCGAGTCGAGCCCGTGCCACCTTATCCAAACGATCGGGCGTCGTTAGAGTGGCCAGTTCCAATTTGAGCTCGCGATTCTCCTGCTCGAGCTGATTCTGCAACTTACTCGCAGTCGATAAGACATAGCCGAGATGAACCACCTGCAGTCTCAGCCATACGTGAAGCAGTGCCAGGCAGACCAGGGAGAGACCTAAGACGAGAGCAGGAAGATAGAACCGATGTTGCCTTCGCAGACTCGCTCTATGGACTTGTTTTTTTTTGAGGAGGCCTAGCCCCCATATCCTTCTACTCAGGGCCGTGGCCATACTCATTCTATAACCGCTCCACCGCCCTGAGCTTCGCAGAGCGGGCTCGAGGATTGATTCCAATCTCCTCCGGGCTCGGACGAACAGGTTTGCGTGTGAGGAGGACAGCTTTCTGGCTCCAGCCGCACTGACATACGAGAATTTCGGGCGGACAGAGACAGCCCTTCGTCCATTTTCGAAAAGCGTTTTTCACCATTCGGTCTTCCAAGGAATGAAAGGAGATCACTGCCATGCGCCCCTTCGATAGAAGAAGATCATAACCGTCCTCCAAAAAATCCTTGAGACTCTCCAACTCTCGGTTCACTGCTATCCGCAGGGCTTGAAACGTCCTTGTAGCAGGATGGATGCGTTCTCTTTTTGATCTCGCAATGCGTTCGACGATCTTTGCCAGTTCTTGAGTGGTCGTAATCGCCTTGCGCTTGCGTTCGGAATCGATAGCCTGGGCGATGCGACGCGCCTTAGGCTCCTCTCCGTACTCACGCAAAATTCTTTCCAGCTCAGCCACCGAAAACGTGTTTACGACACGATAGGCATCCAGCGGCTGGCGGCGATCCATCCTCATGTCGAGCCGCGCGTCTGACTGAAAGCTGAATCCTCGCTCGGCGCGATCGATATGGTATGAGGATATTCCCAGGTCAAGAAGGACGCCGTTCACTTTTTCCCAGCTTATCTCTTTCAATAGACTCTTGGCCTCGCGAAAATTGGCCCGTCGGATGATCAAGCGATTCCCAAAACCCTCAAGCCTCTGCCGGGCTGCTTGAATCGCGTCCTCATCCAACTCCAGCCCTAGAACGCAACCGTCAGGGGCGCTTCGCTCCAACAGATGGGCTGCATGGCCTCCGCCTCCGATCGTGCCATCGAGATACCTTCCGCCCGCCCTGGGTTGTAGGAGTGCCATCGCCTCCTCAACCATAACAGGGGAATGGACATAGCCGTCAGTGATATGTCCCGTCTCCCTCCCAGTCTTCGTCAAAACTTTCGATGGCATCGTCCAAAGAGGTGTAATATTCGAAGAATTGGTCCATGCCGACGACTCGGAAGATATCCCTCACATACGGACTCATCCCCGCCAGCTTCAAGTCGCCATTCAAGTTTCTTAACATTCTCAATCTCTCGAGCAACACGCCGATGCTGAGGTAGTTGATATGGTCGACGGCCTTGAGGTTTAAGACGACTTTCGTCTGATCCCTTTCAACCAGCGAGCCAATCACATCTTTGATCCTGATCATTTCTCGGAAATCGATATCGCCAGTCACATCGATCACCGAGATATCTTGAATCATTTTTCGATCCAGCATTCTTTTCCTCCTTTTGCCTGTCGGCCACAGGGGAACATGACTGAACTAGAGACTCAGAGTCCCAGGTCGCTCAGAAAATCGGGATCCTGCATCAACTTCTCTTCAGCCTCGGCAAAGACTTTTTTCCATGCTTCCTGGTCCCAAACACGGAACTTATCGAGCGCGGAGACCCAGACGACATCGCGCTTCAGATTCGCGTATTGACGCAGCAGCGGCGGGATGAGGATGCGCCCTTGTTTGTCAACGACGCACTCGCTGGCCCCGCCCAAATAGTAATTCTGAAACGAAACCATACGGCGATCGAATCTTGGCTTCTTTCTGATCTCCTCTTCCAAGCGTTGCCACTCCTCCAGAGGATAAACATCTAAACAGCGCGTGCCCTCGAGAACGAAGTTCGTCATGATCACTCGGTCATCCCCTTTGCCGAGGAGTACATCGCGAAACTTGGACGGAATGCTGAGCCGTCCTTTGGTATCAAGAGTATGCTCAAAGCTGCCGCGAAACATGCTATCACTGGCTAGGACTCTTATGGGATTTCATCCCACTTTTCACCACTTAGTGGCGACTTATAGCCTCACATGAACATTCTGTCAATAAAAAAAAACGCTATCTCAAGAAAAAGTCGGTTGTTAAAAAAAGGGCCGAGGCACGGGCACTATATGTTGGCACCCGCTCGCTAGTTTATGCCTTTTAGGTACAAGATATTGATGGAAGATTTAGGCGGTGAGGCTGCGGAACGCAGGCTAAAGTGGATCGTAAGCCGGATTCTGTTGCGGCTTCTTAAGAGAAGCCGCAGCGATCATTCATCTTGCCTCGCGATTGCTCGCGAGATCCAGCGACCTTACCCGAGGGCTAAGGGCGGACCACCCAACCCTCCTATTTGGTCTTGCTCCAGGTGGGGTTTGCCTGGCATCCGACATTGCTGCCGGACCGGTGAGCTCTTACCTCGCCTTTTCACCCTTACCAACCGCTCTAAACGGATGGCGGTATTTTTTCTGTGGTACTTTCCCCCGATTGCTCGGGGCCGCCGTTAGCGGCCACCCTGTCCTGCGGAGTCCGGACTTTCCTCTCTCAGCCTTAGACTGAAAGCGATCGCTTGATCCACTTTAGCACGCGATCTTTATTGCTGCTTGACGGAGTTTTCTTTAAGTGCCGTGTCAATCGCCCGGTTGGCTAGTCGATCGGCTTGCTGGTTTTGCTCGCGCCTAACATGAATAATACGATAGCTCTCGAGCCGCTGCAATAGAGCCATGGCGCGTTGATAAAGAGGCTTGAGCTTTTCATCTTTGACTCGATAGAGCCCGTTCAGTTGTCGCACGAGGAGTTCGGAATCGCTCTGAACCTTTAGTCTCGAACCGCCCAGCCTGAGAACGGCCTCTAGGCCCATGAGCAACCCCTCGTATTCGGCGACATTGTTGGTTGCCTTTCCCAAATAGCGACAGAGTTCTTGCCGCACGGTTCCGGTTTCATCGCAGACAACGGCTCCGCACCCGGCCTCACCCGGGTTACCTCGTGCCGCTCCGTCCACCATGAGGAGCCATTCCTCCGGGGGATTTCCCGGCATAAAGCTAGGGATGTTTGTCGTTAGATTGAGCGGGCTTGTAATAAAGAATGCGGTGGCAACTGGGACAGAGATTGAGCCGTTCGCTCTTGATGATCTCGTTCAAAAGCTGGTGCGGGATATTCATGTAACATCCCTGGCAAATTCCGCCGGAAACTTCGACGACGGCCATTCCTCCGCGACGAGAGAAGATGAGTTCGTAACGTGTGATCAAATTGTCGTCGAGCCGGGCGGCAATCGTCTTACGGGTGTTTGCGGACGCCGCGACCGCCTCGTCGATGCTGGAAAGCTGGGCTTCCAATTCTTTTCTCTTTTCCGTCCACTCCTCTTCGAGCTTCTTGACCTCCTCTGCCTTCGCTTTAAGCGCAGCCGCGCGAACCTCAAGTTCCTCGAAGACTTTGATCAGCGCTTCCTCCAATTGGCTATTGCTTTGTTTGATTTGCTCGATTTCTCGCTGCAGCGCCTGCAGCTCCTTGATATTCTTGATGCGGTTCATCCGCATCCTTTTCTCCACAGCCTTCTGGCCATCCGCCTGCAGAACCTGCTCCTTCTCCCGCCGCAACTTTTCCCACTCCGCCCACTCGTCGGACAGCAATTTCATCTCGGCCTTCTTCGTCTCAATCTCTTTCTCTTTCCTTTGGACCTCCGCTAATAGCGAATCCCGGACAATGTGCTTCTCTCTGACCTGACGGTCGATCTCCTGTAATGACGCCAAAATCTCTATTTGCTCACGCAAGTCAAAACCTCCCCTGAAGCAAAAAAAGAAATGCACCCCTGAGGGTGCATTTCTTCACGCGCAATCATAATCCCGTAGGAACAAGTGAATTTTAATATTCTCACTTCTCGCCGCTTACATTTCTAATTTATCTCGAATTGGTCCCGTTGTCAAAAGCCACCTCGTCACTCATCGAGCTTAAAGAGCCGCTCCTGGGGACCGATCGCTTGTGTGCCGCCACTCGAGACATACACCACATCGAGATGAATCTTTTCGGTTCAATTTTCAAGCTGGCGATCTCACGGGGTTCGATAGCCAGGCCTAAAAGGCTGAACACGTGTTTGGCCATGAATAGCGGTTGTCGTGCGCAGGAGGTCGCCCATCCAAGAAATGAGATCGACGATACGAGTCCCCTGACTCTCAGCAAGGTTTGACCAGGAAATACCGCGCTGATAATCGGTCACCACCCGGCGCAGTGAACTCTTACCCAAGGCGGAAAGCCCCCTCAGGGCCGCATACTGTCCATAGCCGATTTGAAGTTGTTGTCTTTCTTGATAGACCGCTGCCGGATCGGTGCGGAGGCTATAACCGATGGCTTCGATCACCGCTCTCTCGCCGCGCTGGTCTCCTGCTCGAGCGTTGATGGCTTGGATTCTCTTGAGCAATTCCCGCTCCGCTTTGGCTGACGCGGAATCGAGCGTCTGGACCGATGGGAGGGTCTCGACGAAGCGGTCCACCGGTCGATAATACTTCAGCGCTTCAGGCATCCATGCTCTCAGTTGCTGGGTGCGCGTTTCGTAGCTCGGATGCGTCGAGAGGAATTCCGGGGGAGCCCCCTTCTCTTTCCGTTCCATCCTTTCCCAGACCTCAACGGAGACTCTCGGATCGTAGCCAGCTTTGGCCATGAGGATCAACCCGACATGATCCGCTTCGGATTCTTGGGACCTGCCGAAGGGTAATATGACACCGACCGAGGCGCCTAAACCAAACGCTTGAAGCAGTTGTGGATTGATACCCGAGGCGCCCGCTAGGGCCAGGCCCGCCCCCACGACCTGTGATTGGCTTATCCTCTCCCCGGCATGGCGGAGCAGCGCATGGGCCACCTCATGCCCGAGAACAACCGCCAAGCCGGCCTCGTCCCGTGCGATTGGAAAGATGCCGGTATAGACCGCGACTTTTCCTCCGGGGACGCAAAATGCATTCACCATGTCAGGGTCATTGATGACCCGGAACTCCCACTTGTATTCTGGCTTGTTCGCGGCTTGCGCGATCCTTTCCCCAACCTTGCGGACGATCCTTAAAGCTTCTGGGTTATCCGAAACGACGCTGTCACGTAAAATATGACGGTAGGCCTCTTCTCCCAGACCTACTTCCTGGCCTTCGGAGACGAGCATGAGCTGCCCCCTGCCGGTATAGGGCGCCGTAGTACAACTCAAGAGCAGGGCCAGCCAAAGCGCTGGGAGTAAAAAAAAAGTTTTCTTCATCGCGGGCCGAACATTATCCTTTTCCCAAGTCCATGGCAAGGAAAGTGAATTTGCATTACGGATGGCGTCCGCAGTATGGTCGCAAAAGATTAGTGACTGTAACGTTTATGAATTTAATTCGCACCACCGGCTATCACATGAGACCGCCCCACTTAGTAGCCGAGCACAAGGGCTTCTATGCCCATGAAGGACTGGAGATTCATTTTCACGAGGCGACCTACGCACCAGACCACAATCGGGGGATGGCCGAGGGCCGCTGGGATTTCACCCTGAGCAGCGCGGACACCATGATCGCGCGAACAACCACGGACGGCGTGGACTATCTTCTCTTCATGCAAGCCGAAGAGGGGCTGACCGCCAGCCTTGTGGGCAGACCCGGAATAACATCGCTTGAGCAATTGCGAGGAAAATTGCTCGCCGGTGATCCCGGAGACTCGAATCTGGATCTCATCCGGATGAAAATCCTTCGCAGCCACGGCATGAGCGAAAGCGACTATCGGATCGAGATCATCGGAAGTTCTCCCAAACGTCTCGAGGCCTTCCTTGAGGGACGCGTCGCCGCTGCGATGCTCACCCCGCCTTCGACAGAAAGAGCGCTCGCGGCCGGTGGCGCGCTTCTCGCGCCCGCCGAGGACTACGTTCCGAATTGGCCCCTAACCTGCGGTTGGACCCACCGCTCTTGGCTTGAGAGCCATCGAGACCTTGTCGTCCGCTTTATCCGGGCTTGGTCTGCGGCGACAGACTGGCTCTTGAAACCGGAGCACCGCGAGGAAACGATCCAGTTGATCATGGATATCGAACATCTGGATCGGCCGAGAGCTGAAGAGAGTTACCGGCGGGTCGTTCCCAAAGCGCGGCTGAATCCCCAAGCATTCCGTCAGGTCCTGGAGCTTAGGATTGAGATGGATGTCTATAAACCCCCGTATAGCCCGGCCGAACGCTTTTACGACGCCAGCTACTGGTGCGCCGCAACCGGACTTGCGCCACCCGAGCCCGCCGGCATGCCTAGCACGTTGCCGAAAAACCCTTCATAGAGCCTGATCAAAAAGGTCCCAGATACAAGGCGCGCGAAAAACCGATGAGCGCAGACGTACTCTTTTCAGTACGTTGGAGCGAGGCGGTTGAGCGAAACGAAGTAGCTGGGCCTTTTTTAGCAGGCTCCTACAGTCCCAGCTTCCCCGGGTTCATGATGTTGTTCGGGTCGAGAACCCGTTTGATCTGCCGCATGACTTCCAATCCGTAGCCGTGCTCCTCGCCCATCAGGGACGCGAGCTTAATACCGACGCCATGGGTATACTCCATGGATCCGCCCATCTTCTGGACCAGGCGAAGCAATTGATCGACCGTCTCCTCCAGAATGAGTTGTGCCCTGTTTGTCCCATTCTCTTCGACTCCCAGGCGCATTGAAAAAAGCTCCGGCCGAATCCAGAGCCCGCTCTCCTGCAGATGAATTCCACGGCTTTCAATGATGTTCATCGCGGCGCTTCTAAAGGGCAGAACCTTAGATGCCGGCAGCGCGACGTGAATCCAGTCCCGATAAATCCCATCTCTGCCTCGCTCTCTTCTTTGTCGGCGGTTCAGCATGAACCTGCGCGCGATGGTATGGCGGTCGTTCCAGAACTCTTCCGCCTCCTCTTGAGGCAGTCTTTTTCCACCGACCTGACCTAAGATCGTCAAAGCAAGCCTTTCCTCTACGATGACTATTTCCGTGTTTCCCTCGAAAGCCAAATAGAGAACAGCGCCGCCGTGATAGGCGTCATGATCATCGCCAAAGTCAATCAGAGCGGGTCGCAAACCTTGAGCGAAAAGCTGTTGAATAGCGTTGTAGCCGTGTTCAAAGGATTCGAAGAGAATCGCGTTAAGAGCGCGCCTTTCAGGTCTGGGGAAGATCCGCAACGCGGCTTCGGTAACAACTCCGAAGCAGCCCTCACCTCCGATGAGAAGAAAATTGAGATTCATACCTGCTGAAGACTTAGGAATGGGCCGAGTGCGCAGAATCTCCCCATTGGGCAAAACGGCTTCCAATCCCAGGACCTGCTCTCCCATCGAGCCATAGACCCCACCGCGGTATCCCATGCTGTTGGTCGATATCGCGCCGCCAACGGTCGCCACCGGCAGGGTCCAAGGATCATGCCCGAGGACGAAACCTTCCTCGTTGAGCCTCTGCTCCAGAGCTTCGAGCACAGTGCCGGCCTCGACGCGAGCCAAGCGGGCTTCTTTATCGATCTCAACGATATGGTTCATTCTCTTAAGATCCAAGACAATACCCGGACGAACCGAGAGAGCACCGCCCATGAGCCCTGATCCCCCGCCGTAGGGTATGAGAGGGACCTTCTCTGCGTTGGCGAGGACAACGATCTTGCGAACTTCGGCTGTGGACGAAGGCAAAACGACGCAAAGAGGGGTGCCGGTCTCCGGCCTCCGAAGAGGATGGATTCTACCCTCGCTTAGAGCATCCCAGGACATTTCATCCAGAAGAGACGCTTCCGTAAGCACGTATTCGGACGAGACGATCTTGGAGAGTTTCTCTGTCACTTCTTGTTGTAGTTGCATCGGGGACGGCTCAGAACTAAGGTAGGACTATAGCCGAAACCACAACGATGAGAAAGATTGCCGGTCCCCTTCTGTTGCTTGCCCTTTTGACTCAGACCGAGTAGACCTGCTGAAAGAACTGGGCATAAAAGAGACCTAAACGACTAAACAATTGGAGGAACCTTCTATGGACCGCACCCTTGAGGAGTTTTCTGCCGCATGTCACCGTATTCTCAAAGCCGATTCCGGACCCGAAAGCCGAAAAAAAATATCAGCGCTTGTCCGGGAGGTGCTAAAAGACGAAGAGTTCATCGCCACCTATCTTGGCGATAACGTGCCCGAGCGCAAGGTCATCTACGAAGATCCTGAGCTCGGCTTCTGCATTCTCGCGCATGTCTACAAAGGCGCCAGGGAGAGCAACCCGCACGACCATGGCCCCTCCTGGGCAATCTACGGCCAGGCGCAGGGCGAGACCGAGATGACGGACTGGGAGTTGGTGGAGCCGCCCTCCGACGGCAAACCGGGCAAGGCACGTCCAACGAGAACCTACACGCTCAAACCGGGCATGGCCCATATCTATAATGAAGGCAACCTTCACTCTCCACGCCGCGCCGGTCCGACCCGCCTCCTCCGCATCGAAGGAATGAACATGGATAAAGTCCGCCGTTTGGCCTACGAGCGGGTGTGAGAAAATGCCGAAACAGCCTTGAGTGACCCAGACTACAGCAATGTGCCGCGTAGAACGATCGCGGCGACGCTGAAATAGATAACCAAGCCCGTGACGTCCACAAGGGTAGCAACAAAAGGCGCTGACGCACTGGCCGGATCAAAATGGAGCAGGCGCAAAATGAAAGGCAGGATGGAGCCGACGAGAGTTCCCCACAAGACGACCCCAATGAGACTGAAAGCCACGGTCAAAGCGACGAGCCAGTAGTGCTCCCCATAGGCATCGAATAGACCTTGCCAAAGCACGACTCGAATCAGACCGATAGCCGCCAGAATGGATCCGAGAGCCAGGCCTGTGATAAACTCGCGCCGGACGACCCTCCACCAGTCTCTGATTCTCACTTCGCCTAAAGCCATGGCGCGTATGACGAGAGTGCACGCCTGCGATCCCGAGTTGCCACCACTGCTGATAATCAACGGAACAAACAGCGCCAGGATGACCGCACGAGCGATCTCTGCCTCAAAGTGACCCATCGCGCTGGCGGTCAGAAGCTCACCCAAGAATAGAACTGCGAGCCAGCCTGCTCGGTTTCGGATCATGTGCAACAACGGGACCTGGAAATAAGGAGCGCCCAGTGCCTCTACGCCGCCGATCTTTTGGATGTCCTCCGTAGCCTCCTCCTGCACTACGTCGACAATGTCATCCAACGTCACGACGCCTTTGATCCGCCCTTCCGAGTCTACGACTGGAACCATCATGAGGTTGTGTTGCATAAAAAGCTGGCTCAGCGCCTCTTGGTCGAGGTCTTCACGCGCTGTGACGACGTCGGTGTGCATAATTTCCCGCACCAATTTATCCCCGGAAGCCACAATGAGATCGCGAAACGACAAGACACCGAGAAGCCGCTCCTCCGAGTCCACCACATAGGCGTAATAGACGGCCTTGGTCCGGGTGCGCGCATCCATGCGCAGGTAGCTGATCGCTTCACCTACGGTCATGTCGGCCCGAAGTCGCGCATAACGCGGGTTCATCAGACCGCCGGCGTCATCTTCTGCGTAGTCGAGAAGGCCCTTAACCTCTCTGGCTGTGCGATCGTCCAGCAGGTGCAGCAAACCTTCGCGCTCTTCTGCGGGGGCCTCCTGGATGACGTCAGCCGCGTCATCCGGAGCCAATAATCTCATCCATAACCGCCTCTCCCCCGCGGGAAGCGCCAGGACCAGTTGGGCCTTGTCCTGCGCGCTGAGTTGCAGAAAAAACTCCTCCGCGTCATCCCTCTGCAGGACTTCAAACCCTTCAACCCGCTCGTCCATCGACAGCGCGGGCCAGGCTTCGTAGAGCTCAGTTGGGGTAAGAGCCTTCTCCGCCATTTCTTTCACCCTGCGTTCATTGATGACCGCTCGCTTCGGTCTTCTTACCACAGTTTTCGGACCATGCAATCAGAAGAAAATTAAGTTTCGGCCCAGTTGGGCAGAAAGGAGTGAGAAAGTCGTTAGGAAAAGGCGACGCTAGTAGCCGTCAAAGAGGCATCCGCCCCACTCTTCCGGACAAATCGAGGCGGCGTACTCGAGGGGAACCTTGTGCGTTCCGCTTATATGATCGATGAGGCCGATTCGGCTGACAAAGCCGACCTCGTGGGCGAGACAGAAGAAGGGAGAGTTGATCACTACGGTGTGATGACTGTGAGGAAAAATAAAATGGTGATGTGGGATAAAGATGTGGTGCTGCAGATGCCCATGAAGGCCGAAATGATGGCGACGATCTGGGAATGAGTGACCAGGTACCACGTGTCCGCCGGGGCGCCTAGCATCTATAGCCAAAGACCCGGAATGAGAGAACCGACTAGAATGGATTGGCTTCGGATGGCCCGAGCGTACGACAAAGCGAGTGCCGCCTGCCAAAACTTGTCCCGAAAGCCAAAGAAGCAAGGCGAACGCGATGACAACAGCCCTAACTAGCTTCATTTTGCACGACCGCCTTCTGTTGTAGTCAGAATATTAAAACCCGACGTCAATGGCAACTATGGCGACTGTCTCCCTAACGTTAGACGTAAAACACACCATTCCATTTACCCCCATGAACAGTCTTTCTTCAGGCTGTTAAAAACTCTCCGTTCGGGACGAACGGCCGGTTTGTCGAAGGGCTCAGGGCGAACGGGCCAAATTGAAATCCATTCCCGTTCATGCGAGCCTGCCTGTCATGAGCGAAGCCGAAGGGTCGAAGCATGCGAAGCTTTTTTTTAACAGTCTTTCTTGTTTTGCACTAGCGAATCGCACGTAGCGCTTCCAGAGCCAGGAAACCGGGCTGTGTCCTATTTGACAAGAGGGGAACGGAACTGTTAACAAGTGGAATAAAAATTATGGTTATCAAGCGGGCCTTAGAAAATTCTAACGGGAGGTGATCGATGCTATCTGCGAAGGATTTAAACGGAATCTTGGCGATGATGCCGGCCTTTGCCACGAACGATGCTGTCGACATCAAGGCGACGCAAACGGTCGCAGTCGACAACCTAAAAGAGGGGGTTGACCGAATCATCAAGGATGGGATCGGCAATATCGCGACCACAGGCACCTACGGCGAGTGCTACAACTTGCTCTTCGACGAGTTTAAAACCCTGGCAGTCGCCACGGTGGAGGCCGTGAAAAATCGCGTCCCGCTTTTTATCGGGTGCACCAGCCCAAATCCACGCGAGGTCGTCCAGAAGATGAACTTCGTAAAGGAACTCGGAGCCGAAGGCGTTCTTCTAGGCGTGCCCTATTACGAAGCTTTTACCGCTCCGGACGCGATTCAATTCTATCGCGACATAGCCGCACTCTTTCCAACACTCAGTATCGTCATCTATCATAACCCCGAGAATCACAAGTTCACGATACCTGTCGCAGCTTTCAAGGAACTGGTGAAGAACCCCAACATCATCGGGATGAAGGACAGCCACAGAACAACTCAGGCCTTCATGCAATTGCAAAAGATCGTCAGAGGGAAGATCGGCGTTTTCGTCAATCAAACCCAACTATATCCTTATTACCGTCTGGGCGCGGCGGGTTGTTGGTCAACCGAGGTCTGGATGGGGCCCTGGCCGGTCTTGTATCTGCTGGATCTCGTCAAACGGGGCGACGATGAGAAGGCGGCCCAAGTCATTGACGACATCATCGGGGATGGCTCCGGCGGCCGGCCCGTACCCGGGGATAAACGTCCGCAAGAATTTACTGACTACTGTAAAGTGGGGCCGACCCGCGTGCCCTTTCTTAACTTCTCCGAGCCGCTGTTAGGGAAGGCCAAGAGACGAGCAGCACATTGGATGAAACTCAACGAAAAGTACCGCCCGCTCGTTGAGGCGCAAAAAGGACGCACCGCCGCGTAACGTTCCAGAGGCATTTTAATGGTTCTTTGAAAGCCCCCGCCCCCGCGGGGGCTTTTTTGTTTCGCTGAATTCAACCTCAGGCAAGCTCGGCGGCAACAAATGAGACCAGCTGAAGCGTTGAGCTAGGTTGGACATGAGATCGAGACGCGGCGACTGACTTTTTATCGCCAGCCGTTTGCGATTCAATCTGCGATCTGAGTTAGACGTCCAAGCTCACTCTGATAGCCTCATCAACTTGCTCTATCGCAGAGTCGCTCAGATTGCCGAGACGCTTTTGCAGTCGCTTTTTATCAATGGTCAGAAGTTGAGCCAAATTCACCATGGATTTCTGCCTGAGGCCGCCCTGACCGGCAGGCATTGCTACGGTGACGGGGAATTCCCTTATAGTAGTGGTGATGGCCGCGACAATAGTGGTCGAGGCATAAGTGTTTCCCGTATCGTTCTGGATAATCAAAGCTGGCCGAATCCCTTTTTGTTCGCTTCCCCTTCCAGGGTTAAAATTCACAAGCCACACTTCGCCTCTGCGCGGAGTTAGTCCCTTCATTTCAGAGTCTCTTTGAAGACAGCCAAGTGCCGCTCAGCTGTTTCTTGGTCCTCTTCCGCCATAGAGCGATATCCTTGCGCCAGCTTTTCATGGAGCTCGTTTCGACGCCACAACCGCAATGCCTCCTGAACTACCTGACTGCGCGGCTTCTTGCGTAGACGGCTCATCTCGTCAAGCGTGTCCACAAGGTCTTGGTCTAAGCTGACCGTGAGCTTAACTTTTTGGCGCATTTCTTCCCTCCAATTCGTAATACCAATAGTAGGAACCAGATTACCACCTTTGGCTATGCGGGACAAGGCCAATAACAAAAACGCCGCCGCCAATCACTATGCGATCGGCGCTGGAGGCTGCACGGCGGCGTGATCTGGATCCCGTCTTGCTCGCCTTCACTGAAAGTCCCTTGATCTTCTCAGAGGCTTTTTGTTCTTTTCCGCAGCAGTTCACGCAATCAGCCGAGAGATCCAACAGCCGACTTTCTGTGCGACGTCGTCCAAGACCTCGTCGTCAGATCGGCGTGAGCTTTTAAGCATGTGAAACGAGTGGTCGCCTCCATCGACGACGTAAAGCTCGGCCCGTTTGCCGAGACGATTGGAAAGAGGTTTGAGGAGCTTTAGATCTGCCAGCGTATCGCGTGAACCTTGCAGAAAAAGCATCGGTACAGCGACGTTGGCTAAATGATCACCGCGCTTGGCCGAACGATTCCCCGGCGCATGGAGCGGAAAACCAAAAAAGACTAGGCCGCGCACTCCCTCCAGCGGCTCCTTTGCCATCGCCAGCGACGTCATCCGTCCGCCCATCGATTTGCCTCCCGCGAACAGCGGAAGTCCGTCTGCATACTGTTGCGCGGCGGCCACTGCTGACCGGACTGTCGCAATGAGAACCGGCTCGGAATCGGGCCTTTTGATTCTCTTCTCCATGTAGGGAAATTGATAGCGCAACGTCGCAATACCGTGGTGCGCCAGCCGCTGAGAAATATCTTCCATAAATCTGTGGCGCATTCCAGCGCCGGCGCCGTGCGCAAGAACCAAAAGGGACCGAGCGTTGTCCGGCCGAAGCAACAGGGCCGACACCTCGACTGCTGTCTCGCCAGGTAAGAAGCGAACGTTTTGTGCCGCAAGATGATTCATGGGAAGCAAAGCGGGAATTTAATCTTCTTACAAAACCACCAACTCAACGCGACGGCAAATCTGTGACTCCAAACAGCAGCGTCATGTCGCCGCCGAGACGCCGATTTTTCATCGGGCGGAAGCACTGGAGCCACTTTTCCAGTGTGGCATCACGGAAACGAGCGTAGTAAGGTTCCATCCAAGCGAAGTCGAAGCCCTTCAGTTCGCCGATCCAGTCCTGCTTGGCAGCCGCGAGACGCTCAAAATAAGTCGGATCATCTAGGCCAGCTAACGTCCGCTTGACCAACCGATGGAGAGCAGCGTCGCCCCACGAAAAAGGGTCGCTGCCATTTTGTGCCAGGGTTTCGCCAACCAAAACCAATGGGGCGGTGGAGAAAACATGATAATGCAAAGCCTTTGATTTTCGCGCCAGCTCAAGCGGCAGAGTTCCGTCCGGCTGAATTTGTCTCATCGCAAAGAGATAACGCTCTCGCGCCCATTCATAAAGAGCCGGATCGTTCAGGGCAATGCCGCCGAGAATAACCGACCACGCAGCCCAGTAGAGATGGTTGTTCTGACGGCTCGCGCGCTGCGTGCCGGTGGAATAGTCGGTTTTGACCACGGAAGCCCAACGAGCAATCCAGCCCTCGACGACACCTTTCTTCTTAGCGTCAAGCGACAGCTCCGTACGGACCTTTAGGTAAGAAGCTGCAATCGGAGCCAGCCCCCACTTGCGAACATACCTCCCTTGCTCGGTCGCACGCCCGAGCATCGCCTCTTCCCGTGCCCAGGAGTGGAGCCAATCGAGAACGCAAGGCGCAATCTGAGCCTGAGACGGGTCTGCACGCACGTAGAGATCGCTCATATCGGCGAGCTTACTTTCATATTGAGAGATAAGATGCGTGGCATGATCGTAAGCCTTCTTTGCGGCAGGGTCTACGACTGAAGAGGCTGCGTCGGCGTAAAATCCGCTGAAAGTAAGATCCCGGACCGGTGAAGGCGGCGACGGGCAAAGACTAAAGTCAACTCTTGTCCCGAAGAACGCGCGGCGCTGGTTTACGTCGAACGGCGGACGCAGCGGTTCGGCCGCTCGAGAAACTCCTCCGGCAGAAACCACCCACACAACAAGCCCATAGAGAAAAACCAAATTCGCAAATTTTTCAGCTCGCGTTAAAATCACCGAGAATCACATCGATCGAAGCAGACGGCCCTGCTCTGCCTGTCCCATAACGCTCGCCTCACCTTTCTCATTTCTTCGGCCGCTGAGAACTCACCCCTTTATTTCCTACCCTCCCAGATACGCCTCGCGCACCCGATCGTTGTCGACGAGTTCGCGCGATCTTCCTTCCAGGATGATTCTCCCCGTCTCCAGCACATAGCCGCGCTCCGAGATCTCCAGCGCCATAGCGGCATTCTGTTCGACTAACAGAACCGTCACCCCATCCTGATTGATGGAGCGGATCGTCTCAAAGATCTGCTCGACGATGATCGGCGCGAGCCCCATCGAAGGCTCGTCGAGCAGAAGCACTTTGGGTCGGGCCATGAGGGCTCGCCCGATCGCCAGCATCTGCTGCTCGCCTCCCGAGAGAGTTCCGGCGACCTGGCGGTAACGATGCTCCATCCGGGGAAACAGCTTGAATACGCGCTGGATGTCGTGCTCGATCTCTCCAACGCGCCGCGTATAGGCTCCAATTTTGAGATTCTCGAGCACGGTGAGTCGAGGAAAAATCTTTCGTCCTTCGGGAACATGGGCAATGCCGAGTCTAACGATCTCATGGGGATCCAGCGATTGAAGCGAGCGGCCGTCAAGCTCGATCGTACCTTTCTTGGGCCGCAAAAGGCCCGATATCGTCTTCAGAGTTGTGGTTTTGCCGGCCCCGTTCGCTCCCAGGAGGGTGACCATCTCCCCCCGGTCGATAGAGAAAGAGATGCCTCCAAGCGCATGGATCGCATCGTAGTAAACGTGGATATCCTCAACCCGAAGCACGCACGCCCCACTGCGCCCGGCCGAGATAGGCCTCAATGACCCGTTGGTTCTCGCGCACCTGATCGGGTGATCCCTCCGCAATCTTCTCACCGTAATCGAGAACCGTTACCTGATCCGACACCCCCATCACGACGCGCATGTTATGCTCGATGAGCAAGATCGTTTGAACATATTTTCCCAGAAGCTCCTTCAGCAGGCTCATGAGAGCGCGCGATTCTGAGGTATTCATGCCCGCGGTCGGCTCATCCAGAAGAAGAAGCTTAGGCCTGGAAGCTAGAGCTCGTGCAACCTCGAGGCGTCTCTGTTCTCCGTACGAGAGATGGTGCGCCCATTCCCTTTCCCTGCCTTGTAGTCCTACCAGTCGAATCAGCTCGAGCGCTTGGATTTGAGCCTCTCTCTCACCGTCATTAAAGCCTACACGACGAAAGAGAATATCCCAGAATCCGTGTTCTATCCGGGAGTGCATTCCCACCAGCACATTATCCAGGGCCGACATTTGTCCAAATAATCGAATGTTTTGGAACGTGCGACCGATGCCTGAGGCCGTGATCTGATCCGGGGTTAACCCAACGAGTGAACGTTCCTCGAAGCATACCTCTCCTTCATCGGGACGATAAATTCCGGTCAAGATATGAAAAAGTGTCGTTTTCCCAGCTCCGTTGGGACCAATCAGAGACGCGATCATTCCCTGCTCCAGAACAAGGTCAACACGATCCAGGGCCAAGAGGCCGCCGAATCTCTTCGTCACATGCTGAATCCTAAGGAGCGCCATCAGATTTCGCCTCGCCCCGCCTTGGAGGCAAGATGCCCTGAGGCCTGTAAATCATCATGAGAATTAAAACCAAGCCGAAAACCATCCGCTCGTACTTGGCCGGCTCGAACTGCGCCGGAATCTGACTGAGATCAAAGGTACCCAGAAAAGGAAGCGTGAGAATGATACCGGACTGGCGCAAAGAGTTGAGCCAAAGAGAAAGCCCCTTGAGGAGTTGCAGGTTCACGACCGTGACGACGGTCGCTCCGAGAACCGTCCCTGGGATTGAACCCATGCCGCCTAGAATCACCATGGCGAGCACTCCGATCGACTCCATAAAGGTAAAGCTTTCCGGATTGATGAACACCTGCTTGGCGGCAAAGACGACGCCCACGGCCGACGCAAAAGAGGCGCCGACCGCAAACGCGAGCAACTTCATTCGCACGACTGGAACGCCCATGGCCGCGGCCGCGATTTCGTCCTCCCGGATCGCTTTCCACGCCCTGCCGATCGAAGAATTGTCCAGCCTACGAGTCACAACAATGATCATGGCGACGAGGAAGAGAACCACAAAGTAAAAATAGAACGGATAGAGCGAAGCCGGAGATGCGCCGAAGCCGAAGAATTCCAACACCGGCTGAAAGAAAAGCGGCGGCTTTTCGATCGGGGTGATCCCCCTGGGGCCGTTCGTGAAGTTGATCGGCTTATCGAGATTATTCACCAGCGAACGGATAACCTCCGCAAAACCGAGCGTGACGATCGCGAGATAGTCTCCTCTGAGGCGCAGGACCGGCAATCCCAACAGCGCTCCGGTGAAAGCGCCCACGAAGATACTCAGCGGCAGAAAGACAAAGAACCACCAGGGAGAAAGCGGAAACAAACTTCCGGGAATGAACTCATTGGCCTGGGGCGAGCCAAAGATCGCCCAGAGATACGCTCCGATGGCAAAAAAGGCGACGAAGCCCAAGTTGAGGAGCCCCGCGAGACCGACGACGATATTCAGCCCCAGAGCTAAAGCAACGTAGATCCCGACTTGAATGGCGACCTCGAGATAGTAGCCATTCAGACTTCCCAAAAACGGCATGAGAATGACGAGGACCAATGATGAAAGAAAAAGTTTGATCTTGCCGGGCGTTGGCACGTAGTAAATGAGGAGCAGCGATGATTCAAAAAGAATAAAGGCTAAAGCCGATTGTGGAAAGGAATAGACCAGAAGGCTGCTGCATAGGATAAAGGCCATTAAACCGACCCCGGACGCCAGGCCCTTCACGCTCCCTCCTCTCTTACCCGCTCGCCCATAAGCCCCTTGGGCCGGAAGATGAGAATAAGAATCAGCGCGATAAAAGCGACGAGATCTTTGTACTCAGCCCCGAAAGTTCCGTCCGTAAGAATGGAGAGATAGGAAGCGGCGAAAGCCTCCAACAGACCCAGGACGATTCCTCCCAGCACCGCTCCGGGAATATTGCCGATGCCTCCGAGGACGGCTGCGGTAAAGGCCTTAAGGCCGGGGATGAATCCCGTGTAGGGATTGACCAGACTGTAGTGAAGCCCGAAAAGAACGCCTGCGACCCCGCCCATCGCCCCTCCGACAAAGAAGGTAAGTGCAATGATGCGATTGACCGGGATGCCCATCAGAGAGGCGGTTGCCGGATCTTGAGCGACAGCGCGAATGGCCATTCCGAGCTTGGTCTTATTAACGAAAAAGTAAAGCACGAAAAGCATTATCAAGGCCGTGACAATCACAAGAATGGATTTGACCGGCACTTCGGTCATGGCGCCTAACTTGACACTCTTTTCCAGAAGATCCAGGCTGGGGTAAGACAGGTAGAAAGTGTTGCGCCAAAGACTCTCGACGAAACGCACGAAATCCTGCAAGAAGAGAGAGGCGCCGATGGCCGAGATCAAAGGGACCAAGCGCGGCGTGCCTCGGAGAGGACGGTAGGCCACTCGCTCCAAACCCATCGCCATAAGACCGCTGGAGATCATGCCGGCGAAAAGCACGACAAGTAGAACAAAAGCGGGATGCAAAGCGATCAGGCTTCCAGAAGCCTCGAGCATCAGAAAAATTTCCACCCCGACAAACGCGCCGATGACAAAGATCTCGCTGTGGGCAAAGTTAATGAATTCGAGAACGCCGTAGACCATGGTGTATCCCAGCGCGATCAGGGCGTACATGAAGCCGAGGACGATCCCGTCCACGAGAACACTAGGCAATATGCTGAGCGCGAAATCCAATGTCGCTCTCTTTTTTTAAATGGCGTATGCTAACAAATCCTCGTCGGGATCGCTACAGTAGAGTGGTGTCTCCGAAATTCGCAACAAAAGTTTGTCGTCATTCAGGCCAATTTGGCGATCGCCAACGCGAGCCGGAATCCAGAAAACACCAAGAAAACTGGATTACCGCTTTCCCGGTAATGACGAAAGGGAGACGCTGCGCCTAAGCAAAGTGAGGATTGGTTGACATTGTCACCATGCATTCGATACCCTTTGTGAAAGCTTCGAATGATTTCAATTCTTCGCTCGCGACTTAAGAGTCGAAGATTTGCTCGCTTTCCCAATAAGGCGCGATCTCGGGAGACTAAAATGAAAAAGGCGGCTCTGATCGGACTCGCTATATTAGCCGGGATCATCGTACTCGCTTTGGTATTACCGCCGTTTATCAATCTGGGAGCTTATAAGAGCCGCTATTTGCCTCTCGCGGAGCAGGCCCTCCAGCGCAAGGTCGACGTCCGCGACGTACGCCTGACCCTGATCCCCGCGCCATCGATCAAGATGACCGCTCTGACTGTGTCGGACAACCCGAAGTTTTCCAAAGACCCGTTCTTTACTGCCGAACAATTCCGGCTGCGGCTTCAATTTCTGCCGCTGCTCAGAGGACAATTCCTGGTCACGGAGTTCATCCTCGAGAAACCTTTGATCAAACTCATCAAGGCGCCGGACGGCACTTTCAATTATGCGGATATAGCCAAGAAAAAGGACGCTCCGCCTAAAAAGCCCGAGCCTCCCGAAGCACGGCCGCCCAAATTATCCGAGCTCGTTCCTTCTAAAATTCGCGTCGAGGGAGGAGAGATTGCGTTTCAGACGGTAGGTCAGAAGCCGCTGCTGATCCAAGGCATTGATCTTCTCCTGGACGATTTTTCCACCTCGCGACCCTTTCCTTACCGCATAGCGCTAAAGCCGGCGGGTTTAAAACCCGTGACCTTAGAGGGTGATTTGAGCTACAACGAATCGAAATCGACGCTGACGTTGAAGGAAAACCGTCTCAAGGCCCAGGACGTCGACTTCGCGGTCAACGGAAGCATTGCCGATGTGACAACCGCTCCCCGCTTAAACCTGACCTTGGCCAACGACAAGTTCGAGACCAAACCCGTCTTCCAGCTCCTCGCTGCCGCAGGGCTGACCCCGAAGACCATGGAGTTGTCAGGTCCGATGGGACTGAAAGCCGCCCTCACGGGGCCTTCCAACGCCTTGAACTCGCAAGTCAACGCTGAATTCAAAGGGCTCCAACTCAATGACAGCCGCTCTATTAAGGGTACCATCGTGGGCAAAACGGCGCTGAGCTTCATTCTCGGAGGAGAGAAGCCGCTGGTTCAGACTTTGCGCGGAAATGGAAACGTCGCCGTGAAGGATGGAGCGTTGATCAATGTGGACTTAATCGGGAAGATCCAGCAAATTACGGGACTCATTGGCGTACCGGCGGATCAGCAGAAAGGCGCGACGACTTTCCGTACTCTGGAGAGCGACTTCACGATCGCAGACGGCATCGCCCATATCAAACGGCTCTACATGGACAGCCCCTCGATGCAGGCCAATGGAGGCGGCAGAATGACTTTGACTTCTCCGTCACTGGATTTAGGTCTTGATGTCGCCTTATCGCCGGAGATCTCCGCCCGCGCAGGAAGCGGCCGGGCGGCCACTTTCTTTAAAGACAGTCAAGGACGGGTCGTCGTTCCTCTCAAAGTCACGGGTCCGGTCAACGGCCCTTCTGTAGCGCTCGATAACGCCAAGGTTATTCAAAAAGGCGGCGGCCAGCTCCTTGAAAAAGGCGCCGGCTCGGTCTTCGACCGGCTCCTGAAGAAAAAGTAAGAATTCCAAGTCCGTCAAAGGCCCGTTTTGAAAGTCAAAGAGATCAAAGGCTTTTTAGAAGAAGGGCTCTGGCAGGCGGATGTCGAGAGCCTCTCCCGGATTCGGCGCCATCTTTATCATCAGCTGCGCATTTTTAACCTGGTGGTCAAGGGATTTATCGACAACCGCTGTCTTTTGCTCGCCTCCGCTCTGACCTACACGAGTCTCCTCTCGTTGGTGCCTCTTTTGGCGCTTATGTTTTCGATCCTCAAGGGCTTAGGAGTGCAGAACAGGTTGGAGCCGATGCTTTTGGAAAAAATGAGCGCCGGTTCGGAAGAAGTTGTCGCCCAAATCATTGGCTACATCGATCGCACCAACGTCACGACCCTGGGCGCCCTGGGATTGGCGGGTCTGATCGGCACCGCGATTTCCGTGATCGGAAACATCGAGCTCTCGTTGAATAGAATTTGGGGCGTTCAAAGAACACGCTCGCTCGGGAGAAAGTTCAGCGATTACCTGAGCGTTCTGTTAACGTTCCCGATTTTGATCGTCGCGGCGCTCGGCCTCACAAGCTCGATCCAGAGCACGACGTTGGTTCGCGCCATCGCGCAAATCCCGGGAATGAGCTATGTCTTGCTTCTTCTCGCCCTGCTGGGCCCCTTTTTTCTCATTTGGATAGCCTTAACTTTTCTTTATTCCTATCTCCCGAATACGAACGTACCGTTGCGGTCCGCGCTTTTTGGCGGCGTGATTGCAGGAACTCTATGGCAGCTGACCCAATGGGCTTACGTCCATTTCCAGGTCGGAATGGCGAGGTACAATGCGATCTATGGAGCTTTTGCTCAGCTGCCCATTTTTTTGGTCTGGCTTTATACAAGCTGGACTGTCGTTCTTCTGGGTGCCGTGATCGCTTTCGCCCATCAGAACAGCAAGACTTACAGAAAGGAAGTTGCCGCCAAGACGGTCCATTATGCCTTCCGGGAAGAGCTTGGCTTAAAAGTGCTCCTGCTGATCGGAAAAAACTTTTATTCCGATGGAGCGGCCTGGACCGCGGAGGCGCTCTCCGAGAAGTTGGATGTTCCCATACGTCTGGTCAATGAAGTTCTTGCTCACTACTGCAATATGGGGATCCTGATGCCAGCCTCTCAAGAACGTGAGGAAGTTTATCTTTTCGCCAAAGCGCCCGAGAAACTGCGGTTGAACGACGTTATCGAGGCGATGCGAAGCTATGGCGGGAACGAAATGAGGATGAACAAAATCGAAGGCGAAGAAACTTTAAAAAAGACCCTCGATAAGGTCGCAGAGGCGCGCCGATCCGTTTTGTCCAACCTCACGCTTAAAGACATTTTGGTTAAGGACCTCCCTTAATCTCCGAGATGCATCCCCGCCGCACCCTCAACTTTACCAGCTTGGTCGCCCTCACCTTTTTTTGCGTCGCCGGCAGCGCTTACGGGATCGAAGACAGCGTAAGCGCGGGAGGACCGATGGTCGCGCTGCTCTTCGTTCTGGTGCTGCCCTGGTTATGGAGCTTTCCCACAGCGCTGATGACTGCCGAGCTATCGACCGCGATGCCGGAAGACGGCGGCTATGTCATCTGGGTGGAGCGCGCCTTCGGCAGATTCTGGGGATTTCAGGAAGGATGGCTGAGCTGGCTTTGCAGCTTTGCCGACAATGCGCTTTATCCGATCATGTTTGTGGACTATTTGTCCTACTTGCGCGGAGATATGGCGCCTCTGGAACGCTGGCTCATTGGCGCCGCGGTCATCGCTGCAGTCACCTGGATCAACATCCGAGGAACGCAGCTGGTCGGCATCAGCTCTGTCCTCTTCACCCTGCTTGTGCTCGCTCCATTTGGGGTGATGTGCCTGTTGGGGGTGCCGCGCCTCGAGCCTTCTGCATGGTTCGTTAAGGGCGAGGAAGTCGCGTGGCCTCTCCTCCTAAGCGTTGTGCTTTGGAATACTTGCGGATGGGATAACTCTGGCTGCTGTGCAGGGGAGGTAAAAAAACCGAACCGAACCTACCCGGCCGCAATGGTGACTGCCGTGGCTCTGGTCACGCTTGCCTACCTTCTACCCCTTGCGGTGGGCGTAAGCGTGGACAAAAACTGGCACGAATGGCAGGAAGGGCATTTTCCTAAGGTAGCGGCGCAGGTTGGCGGTGAGTGGCTAGGAATTTGGCTCACGATCGCGGGACTGGTGAGCGCCGTCGGACTGTCCAACGCGCTGCTCTGCACCTCTTCGCGCGTTCCCTATGCGATGGCTGTGCATGGCACGCTGCCGCCGGCTTTCCAGAGACTCCATCGCCGGTATGCAACTCCCTGGTTTTCCATCCTCACGAACAGCATCGGCGTCGCCGCTCTGATTCCTTTTTCTTTTCAAGAGTTGATACAGATCGACATGTTTCTCTATGCCTTGGCGCTCATTCTCGAGTTCGCCGCCCTTGTCTGGCTGCGCATCAAAGAGCCCGATATGCCCCGACCCTACCGCATCCCGTTCGGCACAGTCGGTGTCCTCCTTTTTAGTCTTCCCCCCGTAGCGCTCTGTGTCATCAGCATGGCGCTGGCTAATCAGCCTACGAAAGCCGTCAGTCTGGTAGGCATCATGGCGGGCCTGATCTTTTACTCGCTGCTGCGTACAGAATATCGCGTTTCGCCTGACTTCCGAACCGATCCTCAGCTTGACAAAAAATAGTCTCGGCCAAGAAGTCCGGCTCCAGCGATTGCAGAAAACAGTATGGTAGACTCTCCCGCCCCCCAGGCAGCAGAACCCCATCGCGCGCAGTGGAAAACCCAATGGGGCTTTTTGCTCGCCGCCGTCGGATCCGCCGTTGGACTGGGAAGCATCTGGCGCTTTTCCTATGTCGTCTACATAAATGGCGGCGGAGCTTACCTCATCCCTTACCTTGTCGCTCTGATAACCGCGGGGGTTCCCTTAATGATCTTGGAATACGGCATCGGCCATCGGATGCGCGGCTCGGCGCCCCTGTCCTTCGCGAAAATCAATCCTTGTTGGGAATGGTTGGGCTGGTGGATGGTGATCTTTGTCATGTTCGGCATCGAGCTTTACTACACGGTCGTTATTGCCTGGTGCGTCTCCTACGTCTGGTTTTCTATAAACCTCGCTTGGGGAACCGATCCCAACGGCTTTTTCTTTCAACAATTCCTCGGTGTCACGCCGGGCCCGCACGTGATCGGCGAGGTACGGAGTCCCATTTTATTTGCCCTGATCGTCGTCTGGTTCATCAACTGGGTGGTCGTCTTTTTCGGCGTGGAACACGGCATTGAAAAGGCCAACAAGATCTTCATGCCCTTGCTCCTAGTCCTGCTCCTCATCCTGATCCTATGGACAGCCACTCTCCCCGGCGCCACAGAAGGCATCACGAGGTATCTGAAGCCCGATTTCTCGCGCCTAACCGATACCAAGGTGTGGATCGATGCCTACTCACAGATCTTTTTTACCCTCAGCCTCGGCTTCGGCATCATGATCACTTACGCCTCCTATCTCCCGCGCAAGGCTGACATCAACTTTAACGCTTGGGCCACTAGCATCGTCGATACGCTCGTTTCGATCGTGGCTGGATTGGCTGTTTTTGGCATCCTGGGTTACATGGCGACCGAGACCGGCAAGCCCTTCAATGAGATCGTGCAGCACGGAATCGGCCTCGCCTTTGTCGCTTACCCTCAGGCGATCAGCTTACTGCCAAGCTTTTCGCACCTCTTCGGAGCGCTTTTCTTCCTCACCCTCACGGTCGCGGGCATTGCTTCATCCGTCTCCATTCTGGAGGCTTTCACTGCCGGTCTCATGGACAAGTTCCACTATTCGCGCAAGCCTGTGGTAACCGTCCTGTCCGTTACAGGTTTTCTCGGCTCCATCATCTTTACGACTGGCGCGGGATTAGCCTGGCTCGATATCGTGGATCACTTTTTAAGTCACTACGGTCTTTTCCTCGCCTGCATCCTTCAATCTATCTTGGTGGGATGGGTCTACGGGGCCCCTCGCCTAAGGGAGCACGTCAATAGCGTCTCCCTCTTTAATGTGGGACGGTTCTTTGACTTTTCGATCAAGTATCTGATACCGGTCGTGCTGGCGATTCTATTGTTCAACGACCTCGTCGCCGACCTGCGCCAGCCGTACGGCGGATACCCTTGGATGGCTTTGCTTCTCATCGGTAAAGGCTGGCTCGTCGTGACTCTCATTGCCGCGCTGTTTGTGGCCATGCAGCCTTGGCGAAAATCCCTTCAGGAAAAAACGGAGATTAATCAATGAACACGATAAAGGTCGTCTCGATTGCGTTAAGCATCGTTGCTCTCTGTCTTTGTCCAAGAGTGACCCCTGCAGCCCAATTAAATGTCATTTGGACCAGCGAGGTGGGACTCTTCGCGCCTCTATGGGTTACCAAAGAGGCCAAGCTTTTTGAAAAGTACGGCAATCAGGTGCAACTCATCTTCGTCCAGGGCGCCACCGCGGCAGCTGCCGCGGTGATCTCCGGTGAAGCCCAAGTGGGGGCCTTCTCGCCGCAGGTAGTCATTACAACAAGCATGCAAGGAATGGATATGGTCATGCTCGGCCGAATGGGCAATACGATGGACAACCGCATCTTCGGAAAGCGAGGAATAAACAATATCAAGCAGGTCAAAAGTCTAGCCATCAGCCGGTTCGCAAGCAATGCCGATTTCGCGGGGCGGTATCTGCTGGAGAAAGTTGGCTTGAAACCCGATACCGAAGTGGCCTTTTTGCAGTTTGGCAACCAGTCGAACCGCATCGCTGCGATCGAAACCGGCAGGGCGGATGCCGCCATCCTGACACCCCCTTTGACCTTGCAGGCTAGAAAGATGGGGTTTCCGTTGTTGTTGGATTCGTCCAAGATGGGAATCCCCTACTCCGCCCTTTTTTTTGTTGCCCGGAGATCCTATCTCTCTAAGAATCGGGAAGAGATGCGAAACTTCATGAGGGCTATTATCGAAGGCATTCACACTTACAAAGCGAACAAGGAATTCAGCCTCAAGGTTCTCGCCAAGTACATGAAGGTGAATGACCGTGAGGTACTCGAAGAGAACTTCCGGGAGTACGATTTCCCGCTCAAACCCTACCCTGCCAAGGAATACTTCGAGCTTCCCATCCAGGAGATTGCCAAGAAGGAGCCCGCGGTATTAAAAGAAAACCCTGAACGCTTTGTCGACAACTCGTTTGTCAAGGAACTGGACGCGAGTGGCTTCATCGACAAACTGACAAAAGAATACGGACTAAAGTAGTATGGTCGACGCGCCCCAGAATAATTTTCGACCGTCCAGATCAATGCCCTCTCCCGTTCACGGGAGAGACTTTCTATGACGTTTGTCAAGTCCTTTTTTTTAAGCCGCCTGGCGCATCGTTTGACGAGCGATGTTCGCCAAGTGGTAGTTTTCATCGTAAGGCTTATGGTCTCTCCACATCACAAAGATAATCTTCAGCCA
>DASYRN010000159.1:0-47611 GCA_036004365.1 Binatia bacterium | reverse complement strand
AGGAGAGCGAAAGCGAATGGCCGGATGACTGCGCCTCCAAGAAAAAACAGCGCAAGGAGAACTAGGATGGCCGTGCCTGTGGTGATAATCGTGCGGCTCAGAGTCTCGTTGATGCTGAGATTGATGATGGCTTCCAAGCTCTCCCGACGAATTTTGCGCATGTTTTCGCGAATGCGATCGCAGATAACCACTGTGTCGTTTACCGAAAATCCAACAATGGTTAAAAGCGCCGCCACGACGGTAAGATCAAACTCATAACGGGCGAGCATGAGAGCGCCTACCGTGACCAACACATCATGGATCAAGGCGATGACCGCTCCGACACCGAAGTGAAGTCCAAATCGTGCACCAAAGCTCCACCCGAAGCGCACCCAAATATAGACGCCCATCATGATCGTGGCCGCAATGACCGACCAGGTGCCTTTCCGGCGCAGGTCCTCGCCGACTTTCGGTCCCACGAATTCGACCCTGCGGATTTCGAAACTGTCCGGACCGAACTTGCCGGCGAGCGCTTTGCGGATCTGCTCTCCGAGCGTTGCGATCTCCACCGAAGCCTTTTCCAAACGGATGAGATATTCGTTAGAGCCTTCCTGGCCGAAATCCTGCACCACGACATCCTCCATGTCCAACTCCGACAGCGCGCTACGAATGTCTGGAATAGAGACCTCCTGTTGGAATTTCACCTGGACCATGGTTCCACCGGCGAAGTCTACACCCAGCTCTGGCCCTCTCACAAAAAGAAGAATTAAGACGGCTAGATTCACAGCAGTCGACAGCAACAAGGCAATGTAGCGATAACGGGTGAATGGAATTCGAGTTCCAGACTTGACGATTTCCATAGGTTCCTTTCAAACGCTGATGCGCGCCAGTTTCCTGGCCGCGACGCGATAATCATAGTAGACGCGAGTCAGATAGACAGCCGTTACAACGGTCGTCACAATGCCCACACAGAGCGTCACGGCGAACCCTTTGACCGGGCCGGTGCCAAACTGAAAAAGGATCAAACCGGAAAGGAACGTAGTCACGTTGCTATCGAGAATAGCGGGCAGAGCTCGGTCATAACCGGCTTCCACTGCCGACCGCGGAGGGCGACCCGCTCTCAGCTCTTCTCTGATCCGTTCATTGATGAGAACATTGGCATCCACCGCCATACCCAGGGTCAGCACGATGCCGGCGATTCCGGGCAACGTTAAGACAGCCTTGAATCCGGCCAGAATGGCCAGCAAGAAAAGGACGTTAAAGATGAGGGCAACATCGGCGAGCACGCCTGCACCCTTGTAGTAAAGGATCATGAACAAGACAACGAGAGAACCGCCGACGATGAACGAGAGCACCCCCTGCCGGATCGAATCGCGCCCCAGAGAGGGCCCGACGGTCCGTTCTTCGACAATCTCCACGGGCGCGGGCAGCGCTCCGGCACGCAACACAATGGCCAAGTCGCGCGCCTCCTTAATGTCGAAGCTGCCTGTAATGGAAGCCCTTCCTCCACCGATCCGCTCCTGAATCACGGGTGCCGAGTAGACTCGGTTATCGAGGACAATGGCGAGCCGCCGCTTCACGTTCTCTGCCGTAATTCGCTCAAAGAGTCTCGCTCCGCTAGGGTTCAAAATAACCTCAACATAAGGGCCTTCTAAGTGAGAGCTCGGCCGCACTCGCGCATCTGAAATATAATCACCGGTCATCAGGGTCCGAGCTTCAACGAGATAAGGAACCTGTTCACGACTCACTCCGTGATCTCCCTTTGGAGCGTAGCCGTAGAGAATCTGGGTCCCCGGCGGAGGCCCTTTGCGCAACGCTTCTTCGACGCTGTGCGTTTCGTCCAAGAGCTTAAACTCGAGCAGCGCGGTTTTTCCGATGATCTCTTTAGCCCTCTCCGGATCTTGAATCCCGGGCAATTGCACCAGGATATTTTGCTCACCCTGGCGCTGAATGATTGGTTCGCTCACGCCAAACTGATCGATCCGGTTGCGAATCGTCTCCAGGGCCTGATCCACAGTTGTGTCTCTGAGGGAACGGAGCTCCTTCTCCGGGAATCCCAAAATAAGATATGTCGTCCCTCCTTCCGATCGGGAATTCACCACAAACAAATTGGGAACCTCGTTTTTAAGCAGGCTCCTGACCCGGTCGGCATTGGCCGATGCTAGTTTGAGCTCGAGCTGATTTCCCTGGATTCTTTCTAGGGCGACAGGAGCGATTCCCTTCTCTTTAAAAAGACTGGTGAGATCTCCCTTCAGCCGTTCCATGGTATTTTCCACCGCTTTTTCCACCTTCACTTCTAAAACCAGGTGGCTTCCACCCTGGAGATCCAACCCTAACTGGATGCGATCCGTAGGTAGAAATCGGCTCCACCACGACGGCAGCGGACTCACAAAAGTAGGTATGAGGTAAAGAAGGGCGGTGCACGTAAGAATCAGGAAGATGATTAGCCGAAACAGAACACCTCGTTGCATCATGGCTCCTTGGCTTCTCTAACTGAACTCTTTTCTGTCTTGATCAGAGTGGAGATATGCGGCCGGTGCACCCGGAGCCGCACGTTTGGGGCAACCTCCAAAGTCACTACCGTATCGGTTAGCGCCACTACCTTACCGTAAATACCCGATGCCGTCATCACCTCGTCATTCTTCTTTAGCTTTTCCAACATCTCCCGTTGCTGTTTGGCCTTTTTCTGCTGAGGCAAGATCAAGAGCAGATAGAAAACTACGAAGACCAACACAAGCGGAATGAAGCTGACGAGCGCGCTGGGCCCCGAGGGTGACTGCGCTGTCTGAGCATAAGCCATCGCCCACATAGTTCCTCCTAGCAGGCTACTAAAAAAGTCTCATATGCTTCGTTGCGCTCAATCGCCTCGCTCTAACGTATTGCCTAAATACGCCTCCGCTTAGCCTGTCCTGAGCGAGAGTCGAAGGATGGATTTTCGCCCGCCTTACCTCTGAGAGCTTTTTGAGTAGCCTGTAAACATCGGTTTTTCAGCACTTCGTTAGGGCGGATGCTCCATTCTCGAGCCCAAAACCGCCGAAGCACTTCTCGGTCCTGTTTTCCCGAATCGCCTGCCGCAACTTCTCCATGAGATTCTGATAGAAGTAAAGATTGTGCAGTGTGTGGAGTTGAGCGGCGAGAATTTCTCCCGAAAGAAATAGATGGCGCAGATAGGCGCGGGAGAAGTGACGACAGCAATAGCAGTCGCAAGTTTCATCCACGGGACGGGAGTCGCTGGCGAACTCGGCTCGCTTGATGCTGATCTTTCCCTTGGAGCTAAAAAGGGTGCCTGTTCTCGCGTTGCGGGTCGGAAGGACACAGTCAAAGAGATCGTAGCCACACCTTACGGCAAAGAGCAGATCCTCGGGCCTGCCGACGCCCATGAGATAACGGGGCCGATCATTGGGCAGAAGCGCGACAGTCAATTGACCAACGGCGTTCAGATTCTCTTCCCCTTCGCCGACACCCAGCCCGCCCACGGCGAAGCCGTCAAACGGCATAGCCACCAGCGTCTGCGCGCAGTGCTCGCGCAGGTCAGGATACATTCCTCCTTGAACGATGCCGAATAAGGCTTGATCCTTTCTTCGGTGCGCCCTTAGAGAGCGTTCAGCCCATCGTATCGTGCGCTCGGTCGAGGATACAACATAGTCTCGAGTCGCAGGATGAGGAATGCATTCGTCAAGAGCCATGGCGATATCGCTTCCAAGCTCTCCCTGGATCTCCATGACTCTTTCAGGCGTAAGAAGATGAGCCGACCCGTCGAGGTGCGACTGGAAATGTACTCCCTCCTCGGTAATCTTTCTCAGCGCCCCCAGGCTAAAAACTTGATACCCGCCGCTATCCGTCAAGATCGGCTTCGGCCACCCCATAAAGCGGTGCAGCCCGCCAAGCGCTCGAATAATCTCGATCCCGGGACGAAGGTAGAGATGGTAGGTATTCGCCAAAACGATTTGGCAACCCGTCTCCTCAAGATCCCGAGGAGTCATCGCTTTGACGCTTCCCTGCGTCCCGACAGCCATGAACGCCGGAGTTTCTACCACTCCGTGAGCAGTGGTAAGTCGGCCCAAACGTGCCTTGGAGTTTGAGTCTGTTTTAACTAAGGTAAAGTTGAAAGCCATCTCTCGATTTTCGATTTTAGATTTTGGATTTTGGATTTTAGACTTCGTCGTGAGCTCAGTCGAACGATTCAATCCAAAATCGGCGATCCAAAATCCAAAACGTTACAGGATGAGCATTGCATCGCCGTAGCTGTAGAAGCGATACTGCAATCGAATCGCTTCCTCATACGCATGTCGAATCAGATCCAGCCCGGCGAAAGCGGCAACCAAGATCAACGGCGTAGAGCACGGGAGGTGGAAGTTGGTAATGAGCGCATCGATGACCCGGAAGGGCTCTCCCGGATGAATGAAGAGGCGCGCGATACCCTCATCCGCTTCCACTTTTCGTTTCCGTAAAGCCACCCATTCCAGAGCGCGCGTTGTAGTCGAACCCACCGCTGTCACCCTTTTCCCTTGGTTTTTTGTTTGATTTATCTTTCTCGCCGCTTCTTCTCCGAGAATATATCGCTCGCCCTCCATGCGATGTTTTTCTACGACATCTTCTCGGACAGGAGTGAAAGTCCCCGGTCCCACATGCAGCGTTATAAACGCTCTGTCCACGCCTTTCGCTTGCAACTTCTCCAATAATTCAGACGTGAAATGAAAGCCAGCGGTCGGAGCGGCTACGGCGCCCGGGTGAGCGGCATAGACGGTCTGATACCGTTCCCAATCCGGCTCCGCCGCATTGCGAGCGCGGTGAATGTAAGGAGGCAGAGGAGGTTCGCCTAGCTTTCCAAGCAACTCCGTAAAATCACCGTCATAGTGGAATCTCAGCCCGTAGCGGCCCTTACCCATGTCCCCAATGACTTCAGCATCAATTCCGCAGGTAAAGAATAGCCGGCTGCCCAGCTGAGGCTTCTTAGCCGCATTCGAAAGAGCCAGCCAATGGTTCCGCTCGCAAGGAAATGGTTCTAAAAGAAGGACTTCGACCTCGGCTCCGCTCTCCTTTTTTCCCTGCAGGCGTGCGGGGAAGACCCGTGTGTCGTTGAAAACCAGAACATCGCCCGCATCGAGAAAGTCGCCTAACGAAGAAAATCGGCTGTGGACAAGCTCTCCGGTCTCCCTCCGCACCACCATGAGACGAGCCGCTGACCGATCCTCGACCGGATGCACCGCAATCAAGGCCTGCGGAAGCTCATACATGAACTCTTTCAGCTCCATGAAAAAAAACACGGAGGCAGAAACCTGGAGACTAAAAACTAAAAACCGTCTCGATCTCTGTCTGAGCCGTGTTTAGGTCTCGTTTCTTTTCAGAAAGGGAGTTAACAAGTCGATGGGCACGGGAAAAATGGTGGTGGAATTTTTTTCCGACGCCACCTCCACAAGGCTCTGGAGAAATCGGAGTTGCAAGGCTATGGGCTGTTTCGCAATGACCTCGGCCGCATCCGCCAGCTTCTGTGAAGCCTGAAATTCTCCCTCCGCATGAATGACCTTAGCGCGCCTTTCCCTCTCTGCCTCCGCCTGCTTGGCCATGGCCCGCTGCATCTCCTGGGGAAGATCGATGTGCTTGATTGCCACCTGGCTGACCTTGATGCCCCACGGATCGGTGTGCTGGTCGATGATGGTCTGGACCTGTGCATTGATCTTCTCGCGTTCGGCGAGCAGCTCATCCAACTGGCACTCTCCGCAGACGCTGCGCAAGGTTGTCTGGGCTAGCTGGGAAGTGGCAAAGAGATAGTTCTCCACCTCTCGAATGGCTCGATTGGGCTCCAAGACCCTGAAGTAGAGAACCGCATTGACCTTCACTGACACGTTGTCTCGCGTGATTACGTCCTGAGGAGGGACGTCCATTGTGACCGTGCGAAGATCCATACGGACCATCTTCTCAATGGCCGGAATGACATAAACGATCCCGGGGCCACGCGGCTCTACCATGCGCCCGAGCCGGAAGATCACACCCCTTTCGTATTCTCTCAGGATTTTGATTCCACTGAATAACAAGACAGCGGCGACGATCAGAATCGTCGCTAACGGCCCTAAGCCAAACATAGTTTCCTCCTCTCTCAGCTCCCTGACTGGCTTCCCGACACCCGTCTCACCTTAAGGCACATGCCGTCGACCGCCACTACCTCTACTTTTTCTCCCACACGGATCTCCTCATCCCCCTGCGCGTTCCAATACTCGCCATGGACGAAAACTTTACCCGTTGGGTTAAGATCCGTTTTGGCCTCGCCGATCTCTCCCAACAGACCCTCCAATCCCAAAGTCGGCTTTCGCCTCTGCGATTTGACCACCAGATAGCCAACGATCAACATGAATGCGCTCAGGGTACCTACGGCAGCAAAGACAATAGACCGGTCCACAGCTAAATCAGAACTCTGCGTGTCAAATAAAAGGAGCGATCCAAACGCAAGAGATATCGCGCCACCGATTCCTAAAACCCCGAAGCTGGGTAGAAACGCTTCTCCGATCAGGAGCGAGATGCCGAGAATAATAAAAAGGAGTCCCGCATAATTGATAGGAAGAATTTGGAAGGAAGTAAAGGCTAAAAGAAGGGCGATGATCCCGGCGACGCCAGGGAAGATAACCCCCGGATGAGAAAATTCCATATAAAGGCCAAGGATGCCCGCCATGAGGAGGAGGTAGGCGATATTGGGATCCGACAAGGTGTTGATGATCTTCTGCTTGAGGCCCATCTCGAACTGCTCAATCTTGGCATTCTTCACCGAGAGCGTGACTTGACGGTTGTCCACTTCGACCTTTCTCCCGTCAGCCTGTTTCAAAAGGTCTTCGATATCTCTGGCCACGATATCGATGACGTTCTTCTTCACGGCCTCCTTTTCGGTTATAGACACGCTCCGGCGCACTGCTTGAATGGCCCACTCCGTGTTCCGGCCTCTTTTCTGCGCGATCGCTTCGCTGAAAGAAGCGACAAAATTCTCGATCTTCTCTCCCATCGCGCCCTTGACCTCTTGCCCTGACCCAGCCACCGGATGCGCGGCGCCAATAGTGGTTCCTGGGGCCATAGCTGCGATATGAGCCGCCAAGGTAATAAAGACGCCAGCCGAACCAGCGCCGGCGCCGCTCGGCGCGACGTACACCATAACAGCCACAGGCGCGCCTAAGATCTCCTTGACGATGGATCGGGTCGAAGTCAAAAGCCCACCAGGGGTATCGAGGCGAATAATCAAAGCCTTGGCTTCCGCAGCGCGGGCCCGCGAGATGCTTTCCCGGATAAAATCGTCCACGGCCGGATTGATCCCGCCGTCGATGGCGATAAGATGCACGACGGGCCCCGCGGCCTCCTTCGTCTGGGCCATTAACGAGAGCCCGCTTAAGGTGAGCGCAAACAGCGCTCCAACTTTAAGCAGACTTAAGCTCTTGAATGACCTTCTTAATATCTTCCCAAACAAGTTTCTTGTCTCCTGGGTTCCGCAAAAGATAGGCTGGATGGAACGTCGGCATGAGCTTAATTCCATGATAATCGTGCCAGACGCCACGCAGTCGCGTGATGGAAACTTTGCTTTTCAGTAAAGCTTGTACTGCAAACTTACCCAAAGCAACAATGATCTTTGGTCTTATCAAATCGATCTGTTTTTTGAGAAAGGGCTCGCATGATTCGACTTCGTCGGGCTCCGGGTTGCGGTTTTCCGGCGGTCGACATTTGATCACGTTGGCAATGTAAACGTCTTCCCTCCTAAACCCCATCCCTCTAGTAATAATATCCGTCAGCAGCTGTCCTGCGCGACCGACAAAAGGTTCTCCTTGCAGGTCTTCATCTCTCCCCGGCCCCTCTCCCACAAACATCACCGTCGCGCGAGGATTTCCTACACCGAAGACCAAATGGGTGCGGCCAGGCCACAATTTGCAACGACGACAATCGCCGATGGCGGAGCGAAGCTCCTCCAGCGTCTTGGCGCGGTAGGCCTCTGCATAATCGCCAAATAGATTGCCCTCCATCTCTCCGAGGATCCCCCTACCGGAAACTTCCTCCGTGCCACCCACTGGCGTTTCAGATTTGGGTAGAAACCGGATGCCCGCGCGGCGACGCCATTCGACATAGCGCCGCAGCGAAGTCATCATCTCTCTTAGCTCTTCACGGAAACCTTCTGAGTTCATCCTTCTCGTTGCGGAGGCATCTTAGCCCAATCGCCCCAGGCGATCAATAATGGAATGGCTGCCAGGTCTTTACTCTCTTTTATTATCATTAACTCTGCTTCTCAACTGTCTCAAGTAAAGCGATCGGACGGCAGAAAAGAAGGAATGAGTGTCTGGCCAAAGGTAGTCTTTGTAAGTATAGATAAAAGGCTCAAAAGAACCCTTGTGAAAAAGTAGCGTGACTTCGCCATAGATCCCCGAACGAAGATAGATTCGATGACCCGCGTCTTTCGTTGAGGCTAAAACCACCTTGCCAGCGTCCACGTAGCCCGGGTCAACGTTCACCCGCCGCCCCTTTTCCTCGCCCCGAAGCCATCGATATTTCTCTTCCAGACTTTGGGTTTGAAGTTTGATCTCCGGCAGCTTTTCCGGCGAGACCAAAGGTTCGAACGAAACGAACCTGCGCATGAGTCCGGAGCCCATCTCGTCCTTATAATAGTCTGTCAACTCCCAGGGAACGCCGCGGGTAGAGGAATCCATGGCACCGAAGAGGCTGACCAGCTCTTTTTCCACTGTCGAGAGGAGATCCTCATTCCCGGAAAGCAGGGCGACGAAAAGCTTGACAGGTGTAGGCTCCTTTACCGTACCCATGAGGGAGCCATCAGCCAACCGTTAACGGTCGTAAAGCTGAGGACTGCAAGTCGGGGCTATTTCTTCTTGGATTTAAGGACAAGGAGATAATCGTAGATGCGATCCGCCAGTTCATCTTTGGTCATAAGAGGAAGTGGATGGACTTGGCCCTCGCGATCCAGAAGCGTCGCGACATTGGTATCCCCTTCGAAGCCGCTTCCCTGTTGAGTCACATCGTTCGCGACTATCAAGTCGAGATTTTTTTCTCTGAGCTTTTTCTTTGCGTTGGCAACAAGCGCGTCGGTCTCCGCCGCAAAACCGACCAGAATCTTCCCGTCCTTCCTCGATCCAATCTCCTTCAGAATGTCCGGATTCGGTCTTAACCTTAGCTCGATGGTGCCTTGGTCTTTCTTGATTTTTCTGGGCACCTGATCCGGATGATAATCCGCGACTGCGGCTGCCATCAATACTGTCGTAGCGTTTTTAAACTCCCCAAGAACAGCTTCCCGCATTTCTGCTGCGGTCCTTACTGAAATAAATCGAGCCTTTGAAGGCGGAACCAAAGACGTCGGCCCGCTAATCAGGGTCACCTCCCCACCTCGCCTTAATCCTTGACGTGCGAGCGCGTAACCCATCTTGCCCGAGGAGCGATTGGAAATGTAGCGCACGGGATCCAGGGGCTCATGGTTCGGACCGGCCGTGATCAGGAGCCTCTCACCGGTCAGGTCTTTTTTTTTTAGCAGCCCTTGGATCTCGTCTACGATATCTGACGGTTCAGGCAGCCTCCCTTTCCCCTCATAGCCACAGGCCAAGTAGCCTTCCACTGGCTCCATAAAATGATAGCCCACTCGCGTTAACTTTCGAATATTCTCTTGGAAAATGGGATTGTTGAACATGTGAACATTCATCGAGGGAGCAAAAAGGACAGGAGCTCGAGTCGCCATGACCACGGTGGTTAGCAAATCGTCAGCAATTCCGGCAGCGATTTTTCCAATAATGTTAGCTGTGGCTGGTGTAATCACGAGAATATCGGCCCGGTCCGCCAAGTTAATATGGCCTATCTCCGACTCTTGGGTGAGGCTAAAGATTTCGGATGCCACGGGATGACCCGACAGGGTCTGGAAAGTCAGCGGCGTCACGAACTCCATCGCTTCTCGGGTCATGATGACTTGAACATGGAAGCCGTCCTGAACGAGCAAGCGGACCAGCTCCAAAGCTTTGTAGCATGCAATTCCACCTGAGACTCCAACAACTACGGTCTTCACATCCCCGGCTTCCGGCATGACTTAAAAATATCCGACTCATTGAGCGTTTGCAAACTTTGAAGTGGGATGGCGGGTGCTTCTGTCCCGATGAATCGTTTTTAGCCGATCTGGCATGTTTTTGGCCTATTTTTTCGTCATCGAATATGCAATAATTAACAAACCTTGACCTCGATGGTAAGTTCGTGTAACGGACGTCAAAGGCTGAGGAGGAGAAGTTCACATGGGAATCCGCCGTTCGATATTCAGGCTAACAATCACGGTAATGCTGCTAGCCGTTTTGGCCAGCGGAACTAAAGCCAGCGCGCAAGAGCTTAGAGTTCCTTTATTTTCCTCCAACGGGGCAGTTTCCATACTCGGACCACACTCAGCGGAGCTCGGCTTCACCGGAATCACTATGGCTTATGCGCTCAATGAAGCTGAGACTGACGCGGGAAGTGACGAGTTCGAAGAGGATCCCTGGGAGCCGTTTAATGAAAGGATGTTTTGGTTCAACCGCAATGTATTCGACCGCTTTCTTCTTAAACCAGTAGCGACCGCCTGGGACACGATTCTTCCCGACCCAGTCCAAAGAAGCATACACAACGCGATAGATAATCTGAGCGTCGTGCGGCGCCTGGTCAACAACATTTTCCAGCTCAAAATGGGTGGAGCGGGTCGAGAAGTCGCCCGATTCACGATCAACAGCACTATTGGGGTCGTCGGGCTCTTCGACGTGGCCAAGGATGGCTTTGGCATCGAGCAGAGCAATGAAGACACCGGACAGACCATGGGTGTCTACGGTGTAGGACCCGGCCCCTATCTCGTCCTTCCTTTTCTGCCCGTTTTGACCGTACGCGACGGATTCGGTTTCGTTGCCGACGGCGCGATGAACCCGCTCTCCTATTTTGTTCCGTGGGGAGTTACTGCGGGAATCTACGGAACCGATGCCATCAACGAGAGATCTCTCAATCTGGATAAGTTCGAGCAAGTTGAGGAAAGCGTGATCGATCTTTACAGCGCCGTAAGAAACGGTTACCTCCAGAGACGCGAGGCCGCAATCAAGGAGTAAAACCGAAACGGGGATCGATTCGTCCATCTCGTCGATAGCCTTGCCTTATTAAGACAGTAGCTCCCGGAAATATCACTCGCCAGGGCTTCCTGTTCGGCTCTCACCTTGCTAGGCAACATCCACGTCCACCTTTAGGTAAGAAGCAGCAGCACCTCTCCCGCGACACACCTAGCGTTAAAGTTCGCTCCATGATTGCTCCTTGGTATCTTTCCTTGCATTAACTATTGATTGTTGGGACCTCACCGAGCCATCAGTAGGAATCACGATTCACGAGCAGGGTCCCAGATCTTTTCCGGTGATTCCGGCTCCTTCTGAGCCCAAGAAGGAGGGTTTGTTCACCTCCGTAATTGACTGCGTGCAACAGCCATGTTACGAAACAAAACTCTTGAGAGAAAGGCCGCGAAAGCTTTGGAATTCGAAGAACTCAAATCATTGGATCTGCGGAAGTGTAATACCGTAGGCGACATCGTCGAGGGTATGCGCTACTGCGCCTTCGGAGCAAGAATGCTTGGGGAGGTTGCCAAGACAATCCATGAAATGATCGCATCGAAGGAAACACCGATCCTCATCTACGATGGACTGGATAGTTCTCCTCTGGGGCTTCTTTTGCAGAAGTTTGTCGATAACAAATGGTGCGGCAGGATCATCCTGCCATCTCAGTATGCCGAACCGGGAAACGGAGGAGAAAACGTCGTAGTCGTCGGAGGATTTTCAGAAAGGTATGCGGAAGCGATCTATTCGAAGCCGGCGCGCGCCATCTTTATCAACTCATTCGACATGGCACGTCCCGGACAGATCAAAGACGGCTACTTTCCCGACGCAGTATTCGCTGACCCGCGATTCGTGATGCCGATTCTCTACCGAACGCTCGAGGAATGGATTCGCGGGAAGCAAGCCTTCGTAGAACCCCTGATGTCGGATCTTGCTTCCTACGGCGGCGTAGCTTCACAAGTTTCCGAGGGAGCAGCAGCACTTCAAGCCATGATGCGCGACAAAAGTTGCCTTCGCTTTCTTACGATCAGCGGTGCCATGACGGTCGGGAAGATGGATCTTGTGATCTGCGACATGATCGATTTTGGATGGATCCATGTGATTTCCTCGACCGGAGCACTCATGGCTCACGGTCTTGTTTCATCCATCGGGCTCAAGCACTACAAATACAATCCTGCCTTCAATGATACCTGGCTGGCTCGCCGAAAGCTCAACCGTGTGACGGACACGATTGAGCCCGAAACGAATCTCGATGCCGTCGAGGAAGTGATCGGGAATGTCATCGATCAACTCGATGCCTCGCGCCCGATCAGCCCCACGGTTCTGAATAAACTCATCGGGAAGTATCTCGCCGAAAAATATCCGAACGAGCGCGGCATATTGAAATCCGCCTATCTCCGCGGCGTGCCCCTATTTGTTCCTGCGTTTGTGGACTCCGAACTCGGCAATGATGTTTATATCCATAATCTCAAGCGCAAACGCCGCAAAAAAAAACCGCTCTTAATCGATCTTGAGCGCGACAGCACAGAGTTGATCAAGTTAGTGACGGAAGCAAAGCGTTTCGGGATTTTTACGATTGGTGGAGGGGTACCGCGAAACAACGTTCAAAACGTAGCGCCGTTGATCGACATCATCAACGAGCGTCTGGGCGCGACCTTCCCGAAGCGTCGCTTCAGCTACGGAATTCGGATATGTCCCGACAGACCTTACTTCGGACATCTCTCCGGCTGCACTTATTCCGAAAATGAATCTTGGCGAAAAGCAGCCAAAGACGGTATCTATGCCGAAATCCAAGCCGACGCCACTCAGGTGTGGCCGTTTCTAGTGAAATATCTTATGGAGACACTTCAAGTCTGAGGCTTCCAGGAAACAGATCACTGATCCGTTATCAGTCCAGCCACTTTCTCGATGGTGTCTAGAATCCGGGTGGTGGGTCTGTCGATCAGGACTAAGCGAGTTGCTCCGGTTAAAGATGTTAAATAAGAAAGGTATCAAAAAGAGATCGCCGCCCTCCCCACTCAACTTGCGGCGGACAAGGCGGCGATCTCTTCTAATTGCCGTTTAAGATACTCTGTGCGGGAGGCTATCTGCCAGTGACACGCTCGGAAGGAGATCCCGACTGCGTTGCTTGAGAAGTTGAACCCCCCTGTGCCGAGGCCGTGGTAATCCCCTCTCGATAGACGAGGATCTCGACCCGGCGGTTTTTCCCACGACCTTCCCGGTTGTTGTTCTCAGTCAAAGGAGCACTCTTTCCGTACGAAACGGTCACCACCCGCATAGGGTCGACCTTCTTCTGTAGAATCAGATACTTTGCGACGTTGTCCGCTCTCTTCTTGCCTAGCTCATAATTATAGTCATCCGGCCCAGCATTGTCCGTATGACCAGCGATGAGAAACATGGCGTTCTCGTTCTCAGCGAGATCGCCTTTTAAGTCGCTCAGGAAGCCATCTATTTCTTTCTTCGCCTGCGCAGGCAGCGCTGAAGAATTGAAGGCAAAATTGGCCCCCTCTTTGAGGTCCAAGACTAACTTTCTCTCTAATCTAAGATTCCCCAAGCTGCTTAGGGCCTTCTCCGCTTTGGCATCTACCTGTCCTATCCGGCCCTCCGCATTGGACAAGCGGCCCTCCGTGCCCGAAATTCTATTCTCCGCGCCTGCTAGACGATTCCCCTGTTGATCTATCCGTCCTTCGGCGTCAGCGGCACGCTTATCTCTGGGACTTAGCTGCTCAGAAACCCAATCCCGAGTCGCCAAACATCCTGGAAGGATAAAAAGAAACATAAAAAATACCGGAAGAGTTTTGATGTTAGACACCATACCTAACCTCCCTTTTTTGATTTTGTCTCTTTTCAGTCAGCACCGCAAAAGTGATCCGATACTATCTCAATTTTCTTAAAGTCTCAATACAATTCCTTGACAAAGCGGCGGCAGCACAAAAAATTCTCAGATTCTGGCGCCGAGCACGCGGACTCGGCGCTCATAATATCAAATAAGAACATTAGGTCAACTCATCGCACCGAAAAACAATCTCTTCTCGATAACCCCAGCTTGAGGCGGCGAGGCAGAGACACTTTAGGGTCCTTGACCCTCTAGAAAGGAAGTCGAAATAGCTCTCCTTCTAAGCCAAAGCACCTGGAACGCTGCCTGGGCGCTTTCCATAGAGCCGCGGACCCTCCTCAGGCCTGGGCAGGGTTTCGCCCTTGAATTCTTCTTCTCTTATGAATTGCTTAAGAAGCCCCAGTACGTCCTCCCGTTTGTGCAAAGTGAATTGGGCCTTTGTTGCCGGCATCCCCACCCGGATGGAATTGGCCCTTTCGGGAAGAACCATAAACATGTCTTCGCCCGTTTTATCGTCGCCCACCGCAAGTATGAAGTCGAAATCGCTTCTTGAAAGCCACTGTTGAGCCGCTATTCCCTTGTTCACTCCGCCACATCGTACTTCGACTATCCTGTTCCCTGGAAGTATTTGGACATCCATATTGGCCGTAAATGCAAGCAAATCATCTGTCAATTCTCTGGCCGCCCGTATTCCCTCTCGTTCATCGGCGGCGCGACAATGCCAGACAAGAGAAAATTCTTTTTCCTCAACAAAGGCCCCGGTCAGCCGATCCGCATACGCTTCCAATAGGGGACGCATCTTTCGCTTCCAATCAGACTCGAGCGGTCTGATGAGACTCCAATCCTGATGGCGCTGTTTGATCCAGACACCGTGCTCGGCTACCAATCCGACCGGGAGCGAGCCAAACCAAGTTTGCAGCGTGCTCCTATCACGGCCGCTGACAAGGACCACCTCGTTTTTGGAGTTGACGGTCAGTTTGTGAAGGATTTTAAGAAGCTCCTCACTGGGTCTTGCAAGGTAGGGACGTTTGACGTATGGGACCAGCGTTACGTCACAGTCCAACAGTAATAATCTCCTGACGCTCCGGCTATACTGCTGGAGGATATGGCGCTCGCCGGAAAAGCCTAATAGTTTGCCATAGAATTTTTCATGAGAATGGCGAACGGACGTCACGTCATTTAGAAAGGCGTGGGCCCAGCGCGCAACATCATACCGACGAAGCCGCTTTTGCATGATTCTATTGCGGCTCACCTGCTCCTCCAGAGACATTTCCAACGCCATCTTTAACGCTCCCGCGATCTCTGACGGATCATTTGGATTGATAATCACCGCCTCCCTCAACTCTTTGGCGGCACCCGCCATTTCGCTGAGAATCAACACCCCGCTTTCGTCCGTCCTACTCGCGAGGTATTCCTTGGCGACAAGGTTCATACCGTCTCGAAGAGGCGTAACCAGGGCGACGTCGCTCATAGCGTAAAGAGCGACTAACGTTTCAAAAGGCACGGAGCGGTATTGGTAGACAATGGGTGTCCAGGTCAAGCTTCCAAACTTCCCGTTAATCCTACCGATGAGTTCTTCAATTTGCTTCTTCATATCCTCATAGTCTTGGATTCCGATTCGAGAGGGGACAACGACCATGACCAGCGACACTCTACCGTGCCATTCTGGATTCATTTCGAGCATCTTCTCAAAACCCTTCAGACGATGAATGATTCCTTTCGAGTAATCCTGTCGGTCAACCGATAAAACAACTTTAGAATTCGCCATGGCTTTTCGGAGCCCTTCTTTTTCCTTCTTGACCTCGGGACTAGCCGCCGTTACGAAGAACTTCTGAAAATCCACCCCCATCGGGAACGTACTGACTTGGACGGGACGGGCGTCCACCGTGAGCTGATCCATGTAATGCTTATGGCCCAAAATCCGTTGCACGCAGCGAAGAAAGTATCTCGCATAATCGTGAACGTGAAATCCGACGAGGTCGGCTCCGAGCAAACCTTCCAGAATTTCGCGACGCCATCCTTCGGGTAGAAGCCGAAATAGTTCGAACTGAGGGAATGGGATGTGTAAAAAAAATCCTATCCGAAGATCTGGCAACTCATTCCTGATCAGATTGGGAAGCAGCATCAAATGGTAATCATGAATCCATAGGACATCATCATCCTTAATGATCTTCAACAGCGCATCGCTAAAGAACCTATTAACCTTTTTATAGTGAAGCCATTGCGCCTCCTCATACCGAGCATGGGAAGGGAAGTAATGAAACAGAGGCCAGAGCGTTCTATTGCAAAAGCCTTGATAAAAGTCCTCGATGTCCTGTTCAGAAAGAAATACCGGATAAGAGTGGAACTCCGAGAAGGCCTTGGATTGAACTTCTTTCTGGAGACCACTGTTGATGGCACTGCCGGGCCACCCAACCCATACATATTCCGGTTGGGGCGGCTGAGAACTTTGGCTCGAGCAGAGAACCGACCTCAATCCCGTAGCCACACCCCCGACGCTGTCTTTGAATTGAATCGCTCCATTCTCTTGTATCACGGTAAAGGGAAGACGGTTTGAAACTACGACGGTCCTCTTCGGCATAAGACTGGTCTTGTCCATAAAATATTCTCCTAAATCGAGCCTCGAAATATCCGGAGCGATCGGCTAATTTGTTTTAAAGAGTTTTCTCTGCCCCGCCAACGTGTGGCTGAGTCGAGGCGTGGCCTGCTATAAGACGCACAACCCTTTCTTTGAGATCGCTAACCGTAAAGGGCTTGGATATATAATCGTCACAGCCCGCCTCCAAACACCGCTGTCGCTCGCTGTGAAGGGCGCAGGCGCTAAAGGCAAGAATGGGAATATTGTGATATTCAGGACGGCTTTTTAGAAACTGTGCTGTTTGCACACCGTCCATCACGGGCATCCGAAGGTCTAACAGAATGACGTTTGGCTTGACCGCTTTTAGCTTCTCAAACGCCTCCCTTGCGCTGCCTGCCAGTATAAGGTCCCAACCAAAAGATCTGAGCTGGACTGAAAGTATTTCAAGAAACTCTGTGTGGTCGTCTACGATGAGAATTTTTATAGAAGCCATCTTGGCAGGAGTCTTTCCTAACCTCTAAGCCTTTTTAGAGCCTCGATCCGTTCTGGCAACGCCGGGTGAGTCGACAGGAAACCCCCGCCACCCTCGCCCGAAGTTCGCATGACCCAAGTCAGCGCCTCGATCATAACCTCTTTGGGATATCCAGCTCGCCGCAGTATCTCGACGCCGTGCTCGTCCGCCGCATACTCTTCCGTGCGGCTGTACCCTCGGGCAATGAGGGTCCCAGCGATCGGAGTGACCGCGCTGCTCCCCGGAAAGAGCTGCTCCAGGAGGATCACACCTAGGTTCAACCCGGCACCCAAAATCTGCGCTTTGGCTACATGTCCGAGATCGTCGTGGGCGACTTCGTGCGCCAGCACACCCCGAAGCTGAGTGTCGTTTGATTTCTCAAGGAGGCCAGTCGTGATGTAGAATTCTCCCCCGCCCGCGTTGGCTGCATTGATATTCGGGTCGGCCACTATGCCGATCCGGACCTCCTTAGGCGAGCGTGGGCGATTCATGGCTCTGAGCAGCGGAACCATGATTTTTTCCAATCGCGCCGCCTGATTCGGATCGAGCCGCGCCGGGGCAGAACTCCGCCCCGCCTCCTGTCGCGGCGGAGGCGAGGACGGGCCCGATACGGCACAAGCCTGGATGAAGAGAGCAAGGGCCAGGATTCCGATTTTCGGGAACCCCTCCTTTACGCCATCACCCTTTAACCCGGCTTTCAATAGATGATCGAGCCTTTCTCAATCTGCTGCTTACGACTCTCGTATTCCCGCCGGTCTATCTTTCCACTCTTATAGTCGTCTTCGAGCCGGTCCATCTGCCGTTTAGATTGGATCTCATATCCCGCTCCGGCCCCAAGGGCACCGGCCGCCGCCCCTCCCCAGAACTGTCCGCTACAGCCCCAGCTACTCACCACCGCTAGGGCCAACGCCAGAATCAATCTTCTCATTGTGAACAACCTCCTTTGCTAGTTGGTTTCAACAAACTTCTAAGTATCTATGAATTCTATTGAAAGCCCGCTCGATGAACTCAAAAACTGCTTTTTTACGAGCAAGCGGTATGCCAAGGACCGAAAACTAAATAAAAGCTTTTGTTTTTAAACTGTTGCAAAAACTTCGTGCTCATTCATCGTTTGCGATGAAGGTTTTTCCCTCCACGCTATGCGATCATTGATTGCTTGATGTGAGTGCGGCAGGGAAGTTCTCTCAATGCCAGCTCTTAGGGGTCGATCCGGAATTGCGAAAAAGGTCTGTCAGAATGAAGGCGACGATTTTGTAAGCTTCCTTTTCGTCTCGAAAAAACCGGATGCTTTCTTCGGTCAGAACCATGATCAAATCTTCCAGAGTAGCTTCCAAAGGATCTTCTTGTTCCATAATTAACTGGCCCTCCTACCGAATTAGACGAAAAGCGACCGGCTTAGTAGCATGCCTCGCCTGAGGACTATGGCAAAGGATATGCCACCTTCGTTTTTTCTTCGTATATTGAAGGGATGCGAGAGATCTCGCGACGAAACCCGCCGGGGTTTTGGAGGGATTTGCCTACAGAGCGACCAAAGGACTCACTCTCTAGGTTTCTGCAGCTCCGAATTACTTGGATCTTTTAAAATTCTCAATTTTTAGATCATGCTTTTTCAGCAGGTCATAAAAGTCGGCTCGATATTTTCCCGCGAGCTTCGCCGCCTGGCTCACGTTGCCTTCGCTCAGCTCAAGGAGATGGATGAGGTAGCTCTTTTCAAAGGCGTCTCTAGCCTGTTTGAGGGGTTTCAGCGTTTCCTGGGACATCGGCGCTGTTTCTCGAAGGTTCGTCCTGGCTTCTTGAGAGGCGAGTTTTGTTTGCAGAATCAAATCCTCGCCGATGAAATCTTTTTGAGTCATGGCCACGGCATATTCGATCGTGTTCTCCAACTCCCGAACATTTCCGGGCCAATCGTGGAGCATAAGCTTCTGCATAGCTTGCGGCGTTATCCCCTTGACCTCCTTTTTCATCTGCTGACTGTATCTCTTCAAAAACTGCTCTACGAGAGGGGGGATATCCTCTCTCCTGTCGCGAAGCGGGGGCAAAAAGATAGGAATGACATGGATCCTGTAGTAAAGATCCTCCCGGAACGCGCCTTTCTTAACGTCTTCTGCAAGATCTTTCTTCGTAGCCACAATGACTCGGACATCGACTTCGACAGGCTTCTCGCCCCCGATGGGATAGAACTGCCTATCTTGAAGCACACGAAGAAGCTTAGGTTGGATCTGAAGCGGCATGTCGCCAATCTCATCGAGAAATAGAGTGCCTTCGTGAGCTTGAGTAAATAAGCCCCTGGTGCTCCGAACCGCGCCAGTAAAAGCTCCCTTCTCGTGGCCGAAGAGTTCACTCTCCAGCAAGGTCTCTGGTATAGCGGCGCAGTTGATGGCCATGAATTCTTTATTCTGCCGTTCGCTCGCGAGATGAATCGCCTTGGCGATAAGTTCCTTCCCCGTTCCGCTCTCGCCATGGATGTAGATAGTTGAATCCGTCTTGGCGATCCGGGAAACCACTTCAAGAACCCTCTGCATCTTTTCACTTTTGGCAACAATGTTGGAAAAACTATAGCGCTCCTCCAGGAGTCCTTTGAGCCTTTTGATTTCAGAAGTCAGCTGGCGATTTTCCAAGGCTCTCTGGATCTGTAGGAGCAAGTCCCGAGGATCGAAAGGCTTGGTGAGATAGCTGTAGGCCCCCTTCTTCATGGCCTCGACCGCGTTCTCGATACTCCCGTGGGCGGTCAGGATGATGACGGGCATTTCGGGATTGACCAGGTGCAAATCCTGCATCAGCGATATTCCATCACGATGGACAAGCTGCAGGTCGATAATCGAAAGATCAAAGATCTGCTTTTTAACCTGATCGATAGCCTCTTCTTCCTTAAGGGCTGTAGCCACCTCGTAATTGGCTGATTCCAGCCTCATCCTGACCAATTCAAGGATGTTCTTGTCGTCATCTACGACTAGAATCTTCGCGGCAGACATAACCTTTCCTATTTTTTCCTCTTTTTTTCCTCGATCTCAAGATCCACCTGCTTCGATCTCTCAATCAACCCGGTCAATTTCTCGTTGGCTTGGGTCAACTTTTCATTCTCTTGGCTTAACTTATCATTGACCTGAAGGACTCCAAGCCAAACCTTTGATTGCTCGGCAAGAGGACTTTGCGGGTAATCCTTCACGATCTTAGAGAAGAGATTCATGGCCTTGCGGTAGTCCCTTTGGGGATTCTCGACATGGGAATGGATGAGAGCCAGATTGAAAAGGGCCTCGTCTGCTGGAGCTTTGTTTTCGAATAGCGACAAAACTCTTTGGTTCTCCTTAACAGCATCTTCATAATTTCCTTGAGCGAGCAGTCGCTGACCGCGTTCTAAAGCATCCCGCGAGTCGTTCTGGTCCCTCATCTCCTTCAAAACGCCACAACCCGAAAGGAGAAAGATCAGGACGGCAGCAAAAAAGTGAAGGTACTGCCTTTTCCTGGCTCGCTTTCCGCCCATACTTTACCGCCGTGAGACGTAATGATGTGTTTGACAATCGCTAACCCCAAACCCGTACCCTGCATCCGATCGGAGCCTGAAGAAGCCTGGTGATATTTGTCAAAAATAGCTGGCAGATTTTCAGCCGCTACCCCAACGCCTGTATCCATGACGGAAACTTCCAGCTTGCTGTCCGTAGACTGTGCGCGGACAGTGATCCGACCGCCTTCGGGAGTGAACTTGACCGCGTTACCGATCAAATTTCTTAGTGCCTGAAGCATCCTGTCACCGTCTATCCTGACGGCGGGCAACGGCTCGCCGATTTTTGTTTCCAAGTGAATCTTCTTAGCCTCCACCAAGGGAGCCATCTCAACCGTGGCCTTTCGGATTAAAGGCTCGAGGCTTCCCCGCTCGAAATGATAGGTCATCATCCCCGCCTCCATCTTCGTTAGATCAAGTAGGGAATTGACCAAATCAATCAAGCGAGCGCTTTCCTCGGCCAGAATCGTCAAGAGCTTCTTTTGCTTTTCCGTAACCGGCCCCCCTGCACCTTCAAGTAGGAGACCCGTTCCTTCTTTAATGGACGTAATAGGCGTGCGCAATTCGTGGGACATCGAAGAAAAGAACTCAGACTTCATCCGATCCAGATCCTTTAATCGTTCACACATGACATTAAAGGCGGAGGCCAGATCCGCAACTTCCGGGGGAGAAGAGAGTTTGAGCCGGTCGTCAAAATGTCCCCGCGCGATTTCCCGGGTCTTAGCCTTTAACACGGCGATCGGATGAGTAATGCTCCGGGTCACCAGGAGCGAGACAACCATAACCAACATAAGGCAAACAGCGGTGATCAGCATGGTCACTTGCCTAGCTTTCACTCCGATTTCATCGAGTCTCCTAATCTTCTCGTAGGTATTCTGCTGACCGTCGGCCTTGATCTTCTCAAGCTCTTCCATGATCAGGTCTTGAATCTTTCCCTTTTTCTCCTTGTATTGCGCCTCGGGATAGCTCTGAGCCGTTTTGACAAACTCAACTTCTTGATTGAACAGTGCCTGGTAGCTTTGATGGTACTCCCTTATTCTTTCCAACCCAGCCGCAAGGCGAGAGTCTTCCACCGAATTCATGTCCTGAAGGTATTGTTCGAAATCCCTTTTGAACATCAGAAAACGATTATAGAGCGAGTCGTCCTGCGTAATAACGAATTTTCTCTCGTATCGGATCTCTTCCAAAAGAGTATCCGAAAGTTTCTTCTGATAATCCAAGACACGATTGTCGGTCTCCAGTACTGACCGAGTGATGGCGTTGAAGCGGTGGAGCTGCGCAATGGCGTACAAGCTCGCCGCTAAAACCAGGACGAAGATAACAAGATAACCAATAACCATCCGTGAAAATAGGCTCAACCTCATTTGAGGACTACGGTAAGTGAGACCGCAACACCTAAGAGCAATAGCGGGCTAGGGCTCAGGGAGGCCCTTTTTGTCCGCATCCGCTGCCAGGAGCTTTTGGCTGAACTGATCAAGGCGCCTCTCCGCGCCCTGAAAACTGGACTGAGCATGCCCGAGGTGCTTTCCGAGCAGACCAAAGTCTTCTTTGAACTTGCCAAAATCTCCCTGCAGGCGGCTGAGATATTGCAGAACCTCCTTGGCCTGCTCTTCGATCTTCATCCCCTTGAGTCCCAATACGATCGCCTGCAGGTAGGCATAAAGGCTGTTAGGGGAAACCGGTATCACCTTTTTGCTGAGCGCATATTGACTGAGGCTCCTCTCTCCTCCTAAACAGTCGTCTTTGATGATCGTCTCGTAATAGACGTTCTCGGCCGGAATGTACATGAGGGCAAAATCATAAGTCCCCTCATCCGGCAGAATGTACTTGCTCGCTATCGCATCGATATGCTTTTTCACATCGGCAGTAAATTGTCTTTTGGCCTTACCCTTATCTTCATCCGTAGGGTTCTCCAACATCCGACGAAAGTTCTCCAGCGGAAACTTGGAGTCTACCGGCACTACGGAGCCGCCGAGCTTGATGACCGCATCGACTTTGTCCCCGCTTCGGAAGGTAAACTGCATCGCAAAGTAATTTGCAGGGAGGATCTGCTCCAATAGATCTCCAAGGAAAAACTCTCCCAAACCGCCTCTCATTTTGGGAGAGCGGAGGATTTCTTGGAGCGATGCGATGTCCTTGCCCACTTCATAAATCTTGCGGTTAGCTTCTTCCAGACCTCCCAGGCTCCTCTGCACGTTCCCAACTACGCGCGCTGCATTGTCCAGCCTTTCTCCCAAGGTATGCTGCGTCTTTTGCAGGATCTCGGAGTTCTCCTTCAACCTTTCATTGACGTGGCCCAGGAGTTGTCCCAGTTGCTGATGAATGAGTCGGGTGCTGCTGTCGAGATTCTGGGCAAGCTGCGTTCGGAGCTGGTCTATCTGCTGTTGAACGAGCAAGAAAGACTGCTCTTCCCGTTTTTCGGCGACAAGGACCCGTACGCGGCGCAGCAACAGCCAGGCCGCCACTGCGAGACCGACAAAAAAAATTGCAATTAAAAAAATAGGGTGAATGGACTGCAGCATCCGGCGCCGCCAGACTTATAGTAGTCGCAGAGCATATTCGAGGATCTCACTGAGTTTACGGATCTGAGTCGCCCTTATGGATTTTTCTTCAGGCGGAGAGGAAAAATAGTGATCCAGACTTCTTTTGAGGTTCCACTCCAGAAGCTCCACACAGTGTTCGATGCTCGCCTTTTCCGAGCGGCGGCGCCGCGCCTGATGCAGTTCCCTAAAATGGATCACCTGACCCATACGCAAACGTAGCTTATGGAGGAGAGAACCCTCTTGTCAAGGGGATGGCTGCTGTTGCGTGACACAATGAATCGCGCCGAGCCCTATCACCAGCGGCGCACAAGGGAGTCCGATAACTTGACGATCAGGAAACAGATCCGCGAGAATCCCGAGCGCCAATTTATCGTTAGAATGGTTGTAGACAGGCACGAGAACGACCCCGTTAGCAACATAGAAGTTGGCATAGCTCGCCGGAAGTCTCGTCCCCTCGTAAGCGACTCTGCCTGGAGACGGAAGAGGAACCACCGTCAGCTTATGTCCGTCTTGATCTGTGGCGCTTTGAAGCCGTTCAAAGTTCTCTCGAAGGGGAATATAGTTTTCATCCCCAGGGTCCTCTTCAACAACGCAAACGACCGTGCTGGGATTAACGAATCGGGCAATGTCATCAATGTGCCCATCTGTGTCATCCCCGGCGAGGCCCGCGCCAAGCCAGACAATGTGATCAACGCTCAAATAGCCCCGAAGAACCTCCTCAATCCCGCGCCGATCCAAATGTGGATTGCGATTCGTGTTTAGAAGGCATTGCTCGGTGGTGAGGCAAGTTCCGCATCCGTTCACCTCGATCGAGCCTCCCTCGAGAACAATCTCAGCCTCGAAAACAGGAACGTGTAGAACTCTGGCAAGTGATTTGGCCACCGTATCGTCCTGGAGATAAGCGTCATACTTTCTTCCCCAACCATTGAATATCCAATCGTTGAACGCGAGGCCCTTTTCATGATCCTTCCTGATCACAAAAGTCGGCCCGTAGTCTCGTATCCACACGTCCACAGTCGGAATCTGGTAGATATGTACATGCTCCATGGTTTTCCCGGTGTCCAAGAGCCTTCTTCTAACCTCAACTTGAGATCGTTCATCATGGACGAGCAGGCAAACTTTTTCTGCCGGCGCGATGGCCCGAATCATTTCAATCCAGACCTGCTTCACAAGCTCCAATTGGTCGGGTGGCCAAGTTTCCAGGTTGTGCGGCCATGCAAGCCATGTCGCCTCATGAGGCTCCCATTCGGCCGGCATCCGGTAACCGAGCTCACGCGGAGAATTTTTCCTTCTTTCGCGAGGGCTCTCTGAGTTAAGAGTGTTCAAGGGAGGGAACAGCCTTCACCGCTGTGTCTTCGTCCAGGAAACGGGCCGTAAGCGCTCCGTAGGCGTCGATGCGTCGATCTCTCAGAAACGGCCAGCTCTGGCGTGCTTCGGCGATCTGACCAAGATCGCAATGCGCGATGAGCACCTCTTCGCGCTCTCCCGCGCGAGCGATGATTTCTCCGTACGGATTAGCGACGAACGAGCGGCCCCAAAATTTAATCTTTCCTTCGCGCCCCACGCGATTGACAGCCACCACATACGTGCCGTTAGCGACCGCGTGGGCGCGTTGGATAGTCTCCCAGGCGATCTCCTGAGCCTTCGCGACTTTGGCGGGCTCGTTGGAAAGCCATCCGATCGCCGTAGGATAAAAAAGAATCTCAGCGCCAGAAAGGCAAGTCAAGCGGGCAGCCTCAGGAAACCATTGATCCCAGCAGATGAGCACCCCGACCTTTCCGACTTCGGTATCGAAGCTCAAAAAACCAAGATCTCCAGGAGTGAAATAAAATTTTTCGTAATAATGAGGATCGTCGGGGATGTGCATCTTGCGGTATCTCCCCAAGAGAGTTCCGTCCTTCCCGAGGATGACCGCAGTGTTGTGATAGATTCCGGCCGAACGATTCTCAAAGACGGAGCCAATGATGACAATCTTTTGTTTTCTTGCGAGCCGGCTCAAAGCTTCTGTCGTTGGCCCTGGGATCGGCTCGGCCAGCTCAAATTTCTTCGTGTCTTCACTCTGGGGAAAATAACGGGAGCGAAAAAGTTCCGGAAGACAGACGATTTGAGCTCCCTTCTTCGCCGCGGCTTCGATTCCTCTCAACGCCTTATCCAAATTGAGCTTGACGTCCTTACTCGTGCTCATTTGAATCAGGCCGATGGTTACCTGCCTATCGCTTCTCTTTGGGGACACCCTAAAAACCTCTTTTCTCGCTTCTGTTCCAAAAAAGGAAAGATCGCAGCGACTTTGCTATTTTAGATGTCGAGCGAAGAACGACTTGAACTTCTCCCACACAAATCCGCTTTCGGTCTATCAGATTTTTTTTTTAGGGTCTAGCCCTGTTCCGGTAGTGACCGAACTTTATACCCAGGCAAGTTAGCGGCTGGCGATGATCGCGGCTCCCGCAACCATCAGTGTCGCACCACCGACGAGCTTTGAAGTAACCTTCACCAAATCCTTCAGAAAAAAGCTGCTGAACAAAACCGAGAACAGCGGAGTCGTATTGACCAGCGGCACGATGATGGAAACCTCAGATAAATTCAAGGCCGTAAAGTTCAGCAGTTGGGCCACGAGCGAGACCAGAGCAGCGCTTCCGAAGAAAGGAAAGCTCCTTTTGTTTGTCGTTATCAGGCGGATCCTTCCGCTCGCTGCCAAAAAGAGCGAGAAGAGGATGAAAGAAGTGGAGCTGCTGACCGCGGCGCCAAAAACAGGGTCGGAAAGAATCAGCAAACCCCCACGGCGTAAATTCTGCGACACGGCTCCGAACAAGGCTGCACCTAGCGGGAAAACGAGATGCCAGAGTTTCCATTCGCCCTCTCCCTTCCCACGTGAAGTGATGAGCCACACGCTGGCCACGATAAGGGATGTGCCCAGATAAACCTGGGAATTCGGCTGCTCCCGGAGGAAGGCCAGTGCCATAGCGAGCGCGAAGAGAGGCTCCACGCCTCGAAGAGGAGCAGCTCTCGAAACTCCTAAGCGCATGAGACCCATATAGTAACAAATCCGCGCCAAAAGCGGCTGGAAACAACCGCTGAGAACAAAATAGATGATGGCTGGCGAAGAAAAAATGTCTTTAGGTAGAAAGAGGGCTACATAGATCCAGAAAAAGGCGGCCGCAATAAAATAACTTAAGAAGGCCGCTGCGACGACGTTCGAAGTCCGGGCTCCTAGGCGAACCAAAACGGAATCGACGGGCCAACCGATGGATGAAAGTATCGCGACAGCTTCAGGTCTCACGGGCTGACTGACTTCCTGTATGCTCAGCAGGGCACGAACTCGCAGCTTCCGAACGAAAGAGAAGTGACACTACCACTAACCGTCGCAGAATGACAAATCTACAAAGCCTTGGGTTGTTTGCGGATTCTAGAGAAACGATTATTGAATCGCTCAAGGATGTGGCATAGGATCGCCCTGATAAAATCTCTCTCGATCCGTCTCCATCGGGGCGGCTCCTAGGTGTCCTATGGTCAAGACAACCCGAGCCTCGCGAAGCGACAGGGGCAAGGATTTGCGCAAGCGCCCCTCAGCGCTCGGACATTATCGAAAAGCGATGCCCGCTCTGGCCCGCGCCCAGAGGGTCACCGAGCAAGCTTCCCGTCTGGGCTTCGATTGGCCGGAACCTGAGCCGGTTTGGCAAAAGGTCGCCGAGGAATTGGACGAGCTAGAGAAGGCCTTTTCGTCCGGCGATCACAATCATGTAAGAATGGAGTTAGGAGATCTATTTTTCTCATTGGTGAATCTTTCTCGCTTTCTCCACATCGAGGCAGAAGATGCCTTAAGACTTGCCACAGATCGTTTTATCAAACGCTTCAAACATATAGAAAGAAGCTTGAGCGAGAAAGGAAAAAATTTGGCTGAGAGCTCGTTGGAAGAGATGGATTCACTCTGGGAGGAAGCGAAGAAACGGGAGAAACTCTAATGAACCTGAACAATCTCCGTCTAGTCTTTTTGGATGCGGCAACCTTCGGTGACGTGTCTCTTGACCGCTTCACTCGTCAATGGAACTGCACCATACACAGACTGACAGCGCCGACAGAAGTTATGGCTCGGCTGCAGGGATATCAAGTCGCCATCGTCAACAAAGTGGCACTCAACAAATCCATTTTGATTTCACCGGCGGCCGCGGATTTAAAAATGATCGCCGTGGCCGCGACAGGCACAGACAATGTTGACCTGGAAACCGCCCGGGATCGTGGGGTGTGCGTTTGTAACGTGCCGGGATATGCGGCGCAATCCGTGGCGCAGTTCACCCTTGCTTTGATCTTAGAGCTTGCGACGCGCGCTGGAGGGTATGGAGAGGTTGTTCGAAGAGGTGCATGGGAAGAAAGCCCTATTTACACGAGGTTCGATTTTCCCACCACCGAGCTGCGCGGCAAGAAATTGGGGCTGGTTGGCTATGGGAACATCGGACGAAAAGTGGTGGAAATGGCACAAGGATTGGGCATGGAAGTTTTGATTTCAGAGCGCCCCAGATCCACTGGGCCCGTGCCTCCAGGTCGTCGCCCGTTTGACGAGGTGCTGGCATTTTCCGATTTCCTTTCGCTCCACTGTCCTCTCACACCGAATACAAAGAATCTTATTGACAGTCGTGCCCTGGAACGCATGAAGCCCGGCGCATTTCTCATTAACACGGCGCGCGGAGCTCTCGTTGATGAAGCCGCGTTGATCCAGGCTCTTAGCGACGGAAAACTGGCGGGAGCAGCGCTGGATGTGATATCGCAGGAGCCTCCGCCCGCGGATCACCCTGTCATCGCGGCGGCCAAGAAACTGGACAACCTGCTGGTTACTCCTCATTGCGCCTGGAGCACACGCGAGGCACGCGAGCGGCTGATGAGTGAAGTGGTGGAAAATATCGCGGCATTTTTAAAAGGCGTGCAAAGAAACCGCGTGGTTTAGATCCAGACTCATGAATGCATTTTTACCTTGACAGCCTTCCAACGACACTTGTATCCTCTGTATCATAAAGCCGGATGTTAGAGGCTTCCTTCATGGAAAGGAGGGACGGCAAGTGAGTCAGAGGTCAATTCTCTATCTGGTCGGCATCATCATCTGCTTGCTTATCTTGTACTTCCAGTAGTAGCAATTTTTTTTTGGAGCACTTATTTGGCCCGAAGAATGATCGGTGCTCGCCATAATGTTCGTAAGACGGAGCTGATCTGTCCGTCTCCTACTCCTGACCTCAAAGATTAATCGCATGGCTCTTCGCTAGGTATAAAGCGAATCTCTCTCGCTCTATCGCTTTGCTTCTTCTTTTTCCAATCACTCTGTTCCTGAGCTCGGTTCTCTTATTCTGGGTTCAGCCGATGTTCGCGAAAATGATCCTGCCATTGTTGGGAGGTGCCCCCTCAGTGTGGAATGTATGCATGGTCTTTTTTCAGGCGTCGCTGTTAGCCGGGTACCTTTATGCTCATTTAGCTGTCAAGTGGATGGGAGTCCGACGTCAAGCGGCGCTGCATGTTAGTCTGCTTCTCTTACCTTTTTTTTTCATGCTCCCGATGCGTATTCCGGAAGGATGGCTCCCTCCGGCAGACGCGAGCCCTACTCCCTGGTTGCTGAAGGTCCTGTTGGTGGCGGTGGGTCTACCGTTTCTCCTAGTTTCCGCCAGCGCGCCAATGCTGCAAAAGTGGTTTTCGAATACGGACCATCCGTCAGCAAGAGATCCATACTTTCTTTATGTCGCAAGCAACCTCGGAAGCATGGTGGGTCTGCTTGCCTACCCTATAGTTCTGGAACCATCGCTTCGCTTAGCCGAACAAAGCTGGATGTGGACTACTGGATATGAAGTGTTAGCGTTCCTAACGCTAGGCTGTGGAGTCATTCTCTGGAGTAGGCCATTAACGGGTAAGCATGGCGCGAGTCCTCAGGATCCACCCGTACCTCGAGGTAGCCCGATCGTGGCCAACAGCGAAGGCTCGCTTACTGTCAGGCAAAAAATGAAGTGGGTTGTTCTGTCGTTTGCCCCTTCGAGCCTATTGCTTGCCGTGACGGCCCACCTTTCTACCGATATCGTAGCTGTGCCACTGCTTTGGGTGATCCCCCTCGGCCTCTACCTTTTCTCGTTTGTCTTAGTCTTTGCCAAAAAAGAACTTCTATCTCATCGGTGGATGGTCCGGCGATTGCCATTCTTGATATTGGCGTCGGCCATCACAATCTTTTCTCACGCGACAGAGCCGGTGTGGTTGTTGATCCCGCTGCACCTGTTGACCTTCTTTGTCGCGGCAATGGTCTGTCATAGTGAATTGGCTAGGCAACGGCCGTCTGCTCGATACCTCACAGAGTTCTATCTATGGATCTCAGTTGGCGGTGTTCTGGGAGGAATGTTCAATGCCCTGGTGGCGCCAGTTCTCTTCAATCAGGTGCTGGAATATCCACTCGCATTAGTGGTCGCCTCTCTACTCCGACCAGCCACAAGCTTGGGAGTTGAGACGACGTTTAAACGCTGGCTTGACTTTCTAATGCCACTGGCGCTTGGAGTCGTAACTGTAGGGCTTATTATGGGCTTGCAAGCAAGCCGACTGCCGTCTCGCCGACTGGCTCACGTACTCATTTTTGGCATCTCCTCTGTTCTTTGTCTAAGTTTCGCTCATCGGCCAATCCGATTTGGACTAAGCGTAAGCGCTCTTATGTTGGCCAGTATGTACTATACAGGACCGTATGGGAATTTCCTGCATATAGAGCGGAGCTTTTTTGGCGTGCACCGAATCATGCTTGATCAAGATGAGAAGTACCACCTGCTTCTCCATGGCACGACCATTCACGGCGCACAGAGCCTTGACCCTATGCGGCGCCTCGAGCCTCTTGCTTACTACTACCCTACGGGACCGATCGGCCAGGTGTTCACGGCTTTAAGAGGGAGATTAGTCAATCCGCGGATTGCAGTGGTAGGTCTAGGTTCTGGATCACTGGCTTGCTACGGCGACCCTCATCAGTTTTGGAATTTTTACGAGATTGATCCTATCGTAAGGCGTCTTGCGCGGGACCCTAAGTATTTTACTTATCTGAGAGACTGTCCTCCTAAGGTCCTGGTGACCTTGGGCGACGCGCGGCTCTCGTTAACCAAGGCACCTGACAGTCATTTTGGTTTGATGGTCCTCGACGCTTTCAGCTCGGACGCTATTCCGACCCATCTCCTCACACGGGAAGCGATAGAACTTTATCTTTCAAAGCTCGCGAAAGGCGGAATCCTAGCCGTACATATCTCCAACCGCCACATCAATCTTCGACCCGTGATCGGCAATCTGGCAAAGAATCTACGTTTGGTTTCTCTTTTTCAGGATGACATCCAGATTGACGAGACCGAAGTGAGGATGGGCAAACACCCATCGACATGGGCGGTCATGGCCCGTCATGTAACCGATCTTGGACCGTTGGCTCACGACCCAAGATGGACGCCGCTGGAGGAGCATGACGGAGCTGTCTGGACTGACGACTTCTCAAACATTGTCAGCGTCATCAATTGGAACTTCTAAAGGAAGACTGTGCCCACCAAGGTCCTGTAATTTAGAAGGGGATATCGTCGTCTAATGGCGGCGGCTCTCCTGCGGCAGGGGTTTCGCCTGACGGTCCCGCTTCGGCCTCCGGCGCTACGCGTGTTCCTCCCCCGCCACCTAAGAACCTCACTCGCTGGGCTACGATCTCGGTCACATACCGTTTGTTACCATTCTTGTCATCGAATGAGCGGCTGCGGATGCTGCCTTCAATGAAGACCTGTCTCCCCTTGGCCAAGTACTGAGCGCAAGTTTCGCCCTGTTTTCCCCAGACGACGATATTATGCCATTCGGTCCGCTCCTGTCGGTTGCCATCGGTATCCGTCCACATTTCCGAAGTAGCAATGGAGAAACGCGCGACTGCGCGACCGTTGGCCGTGTAACGAACTTCTGGATCCTTGCCGAGATTGCCGATAAGGATCACCTTGTTAACAGACACCGAACCTCCTTTCGGGACAAAAGGGCAGTCTTGAGTTTCTCAACCTTAGCTCCGGCAAATTCTTTAGTCAATAAAAAAATCCGCTTACAAAACCTGCGCAACTTTTATTGCTTTTTCCTCTTTAGTGGATTAAGATGAGCCGCTTTTCGCAGATTTTTTAATCAATTACTGCAATCAAAAACTTAGTTTTATTCTATGTGCTACAGCTTTAAGCTATTGCTCATAGCTTTGCTGACGCTTCCCATGAGCCTACTCGTTACCCTCATGGGTTTCTTCGACTCCAAAGGAAAAATGGTTTACCACCTGGGGCGTTTCTGGACTTGGGGCATTCTAAAGATTGGTGGCGTCCGCCTAAAAATCCAAGGCCTCGACCATCTGGATCCGAGTCGCCCATACATCTTCATGGCGAATCATCAAAGCAACATCGACATCCCAGCGCTGGTTCAAAGCCTCCCCAAGTTTCAACTTCGGTGGATCGCAAAAAGAGAACTAGTCTTTGTCCCCTTCTTCGGATGGGCTCTTTGGTCCTCTAAACACATTGTTGTAGACCGCTCCAGCCGTTCCCATGCCATGGCTAGCTTGAGAAAGGCAAGGAAAAAAATCGAGGGTGGCATTTCGGTGGTTTTTTTTCCCGAGGGAACTCGGAGCTCCGGCGCAGAGATGCTTCCCTTCAAAAAAGGAGGATTCCTCCTTGCCATGAAGACACAAACCCCTATCGTTCCCATTACAATCAACGGCAGCCGAAATATTCTCCCCAAAGGAGATTGGCGTATCAGGAAGGGCGAAATTGAAATCATTGTGAGTGAACCAGTCTTTGTCGATGAGTCGCATGCAAGAGATGTCCGGAGTCTTATGACTCACGTACGGCGGATCCTTACGGCGAGCTCTAGACAAGAGGTTGGGATGTCTGCTGCGAAATCCATCAGCATGCAAGGTCTTAGCCCAAACACACATATTCTTTTGACGGATAGGACTTCATGGAAGCATTAAAAATCGTTCCTCTCGGCGGTCTCGGAGAGTTCGGATTGAACATGATGCTTCTGGAATACGGAAGCGACGCGATCGCGATCGACTGTGGGCTTATGTTTCCCGGGACTGACCTCTTGGGAATCGACTTGGTCATTCCCGACGTGAGCTATATCGTCGAAAAAAGGAAGAGACTGCTTGGCGTAGCTCTCACCCATGCCCACGAAGACCATATTGGCGCCCTTCCCTATATTCTAAAGCAACTTAAGGTGCCGGTTTTTGCAACTCGGCTGACTCTCGGTTTACTGCGCAACAAACTCCGAGAGCATGACCTCGATACCCTAGCGGATCTAAGGGAAATCAGAGCCGGGCAGCCTTTCGAGCTCGGCCCTTTCAAGCTAGACGGGATACGGGTCACTCATAGTTTAATGGATTGTCTATCGCTCGCCATCGAGACTCCCGTGGGAACAGTCATCCATACTGGAGATTTTAAGATCGATAACACGCCGATGGAGGGAGAATTGTTCGATTTCCAGAAATTTTCCGCCTATGGGCAGAGAGGCGTGCTTTTGCTCCTGTCGGACTCAACGAACGTTGAGCGCGAAGGCTTTACCCCCTCGGAGCGAGAGGTGGGACGAGCTTTCGAAGAGATCTTTCGGACAAGTCGAGGGAAGATTTTCGTCGCTACGTTTTCCTCCAATATCCCACGCATCCAGCAGGTCGTTGAGCTCTCCGAGAAGCTCGGGCGCAGGGTCGTACTGAGCGGCCGGAGCATGATCAACAATGCCGAGATCGCTTCCGAGCTAGGTTACCTCCGGCTTCCCGCCGATGTCCTGACTGAGCATGAGCGATGGCAGCAGCTCGAAAGCGACCAGCTCATCTTTCTTACCACGGGCAGTCAGGGCGAGCCGCTTTCGGTGCTTCATCGAATCGCCCTGGACGATCACAAATCGATCAAAATCGATCCTGGGGACACCGTTGTCCTTTCTTCAAAATTTATCCCAGGAAATGAAAAAACCATTGCCAACCTAATCAACCATCTTTATCGACGTGGAGCTGAAGTTCATTATGAAAAGGTGTCCGAAATTCACGTCTCGGGCCATGCCAGCCAGGAAGAACTGAAGACCATGCTGCAACTGACCCGCCCCCGGCTCTTTGTTCCGATCCACGGAGAATATCGCCACCTGGTAAAGCACATTCAGTTAGCCCGTGCGGTTGGCGTGCCGGCCGAAAATAGCATTCTTTTGGAAGACGGCGAAGTGTTGGAGATAACACCGAGTCATGCTCGTAAAACGGATAGTATCTCGGCTGGCAGAGTCTTCGTGGACGGGAAAGGCATAGGGGACGTTGAAGAAGTTGTCATTCGGGATCGGCGCCATTTGTCGGAAGATGGGATGGTGCTCGCCGTCATGGCCATTCATCAGCAAACAGGCGAACTCGTGGCAGGCCCTGATTTGATCTCGCGGGGTTTTATGCGGATCGAAGAAGAAGAGGAAATCTTGGAGCAAGCGAAGAAAGTCGTTTTGGAAACCTTGAAGACCATCAACCGGGAGGCTCGCAAGGATCGCGACGAGTTGCAGGAGGAAGTTCGCAAGGCACTGCGGCGCTACTTCAATAAGGCCCTGGAGCGCCGCCCCGTCATACTACCCCTGATTATGGAGACATGAAGGAGGCGTTGTCTCCCTCAGTTAAGCTTATGGGAAAGGAGTCGAAGATCAACCGGGAAATTGGGGGGGTAGTGATTTTCGTTTTTGCCCTCTTTATCGCCTTGAGCCTTTTATCTTACGACCCGAAGGATCAGGCGCTTAGGATAGCTGTCGATTCCTTCGATTCAGGGATCGCCTCTTTGAAAGCGCTGTTCTCCAGCAAGCCGTCCCAGTCATCCATCACCTCTTCTTTACCGACTCTGGACACTCATAACTGGGGTGGATTCGTGGGAGCATGCCTAGCGCGCGTTCTGCGTGTAACGTTGGGATTATCAGCCTACCTTCTACCGGTTTTCCTTGCTGTCGTCTCATACTCGCTAATGTTTAAAGACCACAAAGGTCTCCGTCTCATTGAGATGGGTGGATTCGCGCTCCTGCTTCTGAGTATTGCTGTTATTCTCGACCTCTTCCTAGAATCAGGGACTTCAGAGGACGCCGCAAGGGCGGGTGGAATCATTGGCGGCTATTTTAGGCAGGCAATCCTGGTTCCCTATTTTGGGCAGATAGGTACCTATGTAATTAGCTTTTCGCTGCTGCCCCTTTCGGTCATGTTGCTGTCTGAGATCTCGCTCGTCGCGATAGGGGAAAGAACACACCGAGAAATCGGAAGGTTCCGAAAAAACGTTGGGGTCTGTATCAAAACACTTACGAAGCAGCTCAGGGAATGGGATGAAAAAAGAAGAGCGGAGAACAAGAAAAAAGAGCAGCGAGAATATGTACCGCCGCCGATTATCCTTAAAGAGGAGATAAAAGAGGCAAAAGAAATCAAAGACGAACCTCCCAGGAGGTCAAAGAAAAAATCGCCGCCTGTGCAGGAAGAATTTCCTCTTCCTGAATTTGGCCATGCCTATAAGCTTCCCACCCCATCTCTTTTGGATCCTCCAGATGCTCAGCATGTGGAAATCGATAACGACACTCTCAATGCGATTAGTCTGACCCTGCAAAGGAAACTCACGGATTTAGGCGTCGAGGGACAGGTGAAAAGTGTGAGCCCTGGACCCGTTATCACGATGTTTAAATTCGAGCCTGCTGCGGGGGTTAAAGTAAGACGGATCATCACCCTTGCAGATGACTTGGCAATGGCGTTGCGCGCACTAAACGTAAGAATTTTGGCTCCTATTCCCGGAGAGCCTGTTGTGGGTATCGAAATACCCAATCCCAGGCGCGAGAAAGTTTTCCTCCACCAGGTCATCGGGAGCGATGCCTACCAAAGCGCACAGTCGAAGCTGACTCTCGCCTTGGGAAAGGATATCTCGGGAGCTCCATTCGTTACGGATCTAGCCCCGATGCCCCACCTACTCGTCGCGGGGGCTACCGGGACAGGAAAATCGGTATCGATCAATGCCATGATATTAAGCATTTTATACAAGGCTACGCCTCAGGACGTCCAATTTATAATGATCGACCCAAAGATGCTTGAGCTCACGGTATATGAGGATCTTCCCCATCTGCTAGCTCCTGTGGTGACCGACCCGAAAAAGGCTGCTTCAGCCCTTTTTTGGGCCATGGATGAAATGGACCGCCGCTATCGCTTGATGCGCGACAAGGGCGCCAGAAACATCGACCATTATAATCGTCTATTAGAGAAGGAGATGGTCGATAAACGCGATCTCATCGACCTTACGCAACCAGATGAACCCGGGGAAGGCCAAGAGATAGGAGGAAATCTCAAAGAAGAAGCTCCCTTGGTCCATGAGCGGCTGCCCCGGATTGTTATCATAGTCGATGAACTGGCGGATCTCATGATGTCTGTGCGCAGCGATATAGAGGAGCACGTCACTCGTCTAGCCCAGAAAGCCAGGGCGGCTGGAATTCACTTGATCCTGGCTACTCAGCGACCGTCGGTTGATGTCATCACCGGACTTATTAAGGCCAACTTTCCCGCGCGGATCTCATTTCAGGTGACTTCCCGGGTTGACTCGCGTACCATCCTCGACTCAATCGGAGCCGAGCGGCTTTTGGGGGATGGAGATATGCTTTTTCTGCCCCCGGGGACCGCGCGTATCACCCGAGTCCATGGCGCCTTTGTCTCCGATCAGGAGGTCCGCAAGGTTGTAGAGTTTATCAAACAACAGGCAAAGCCACGCTATCGTCCTGAGGTCTTTGAAGCCAAAAAAGAGATAGAGGCCGGAGATGTGGAAGAAGACAATGATGAGATGTACGACCAAGCCGTTAGGGTGGTTACGGATTCCCAGCAGGCTTCAATCTCTATGGTCCAGAGGCGTCTGCGCGTAGGATACAATCGCGCGGCGCGGTTGATTGAAAGGATGGAGAGAGAGGGAGTCGTTGGACCTTCGGAAGGAGCAAAGCCGCGAGAGGTCTATGCGAGGAAGTTAGATGAATAGAGTACTCGGGGCGCTCTTTTTCTTGTTCTCCTATTTTCTTTCCCTCCCTGTTGTCCTTAGCCCGGCGGAGCAGCTTAAGGAACAACAGGGCGTCGTTGACGGCCTCCAGAAAAGCTACGAGTCGGTCATTGACTTTGTAGCGGATTTCCGTCAAGAGACTGAGATCAAAACCCTCAACCGAAATATCAAGGCTTGGGGAAAGGTCTATTTCAAACGGCCTGGAAAGATGTTCTGGCGTTATGAAGAGCCGAAGGGCCAGTGGGTCTTGGCAGATGGCAAAAGCCTTTACTACTACCAGCCCGAGGAAAAGCAAGTGTTAAAGAGTCCCATCAAAAATGCCTTCCGGTCCGACGTTCCCCTTTCTTTTTTGCTGGGAATAGGGAACCTCAAAAGGGATTTCAGAACGGTCTTGAAAGGCCAAGAGCAAGGAGACTATGTATTGCAACTTAGTCCGAAGGAAGAAATCGGAGGAGTGGGCGAGATTTTTCTTGGCGTTGAGCCGCGCTCGTTCGATATTCACTGGGCGCGGATCCGCGACGCGGCAGGAAATGTAACGACGGTCCGCTTTTCGAATATGCGCAAAGGTACAGGTCTCAAAGACTCCCTCTTTCTCTTTAAACTGCCCGAGGGAGCTGATTTGGTCGAGCTGGGCTCGTAATCGACGTGGAAGAAAAGATCAGCATCATCAGTCTGGGTTGCGCTCGGAATCTGGTCGACTCCGAGGTCATGAGTGGAATTCTGCAGCAGAATCGCTATACGATTGTCTCGGAACCCGCAGAAGCTGATGTCATCCTCATCAATACCTGCAGTTTCATTGACGCCGCAAAAGAGGAATCCATCGACACCATTTTGGAGGCCGCACGTTTAAAAAAAACTGGCAGGCTTCACACCCTCGTGGTCGCCGGCTGCCTTCCTCAGAGGTACCCAAAAGAGCTGATGAGAGAGCTGCCCGAGGTGGATCTGTTTATAGGGACGGGAGAAGTCCCTCGGATAGCGGAAATCTTAAAGCAGCATCAGAGCAGAAAGAAGAAGAGATTGTATGTCGGCATCCCGAGCTATCTCTACGACCATGCCACTCCGCGGCTTAGAACCACTCCGTCGCACACCGCTTTTGTGAAGGTTTCCGAGGGATGCGACCATCAATGCGCCTTCTGCATCATCCCTCAACTGCGCGGACCGCATCGGAGCCGGCCGATTGAATCCATAATCAAAGAGACAACCACATTGGCCGAGCAGGGCGTCAAGGAAATCAATCTCATTGCTCAAGATCTTACCGCTTACGGACGAGAACGCAGAGACGGAACGACGTTATACGGGTTGCTCCGCGAAATGGTCCTCGTACCGGGAATCCACTGGATCCGCCTCCTCTACGCCTACCCCAACTATCTTGAAGAGCCTTTGCTTCATTTGATCCACGACAACGAAAAAATATGCAAATACATCGATATTCCGTTCCAGCACATCAATAGCCGCATTTTAAGAAGCATGCGCAGAGGCAAGAGCGGGAGCAACGTCCGTGAAGCGATTCACAACATCCGCCGAGCTATTCCCAGCATCACCCTCCGGACCTCTCTCATTGTCGGGTTTCCGGGCGAGACCGAAGAAGAGTTTCAGGAGCTCCTGGACTTCGTCGCGGAAGCTCAGTTTGACCGGCTGGGAGTATTCAAGTACTCCCCGGAGGAAGGAACAAGGGCCGCGCTGATAGGCGGCCAACTGCCTGAGGAAGACAAAGAGAGACGCTGGCAAGAGGTGATGGAAGTTCAGGCAGAAATTTCTTTAAATAAGAACAGGGCCTTGATTGGCACGATCCAGCAGGTTATGATTGATGGTTCTGACTTTTCAGAAACCGAAATGTCTATCGGCCGCACGCAAGCATACGCACCTGAAGTGGACGGCGGCGTTTACCTTAATAAAGGAAGGGAGACAGTCAAACCTGGCGATCTTGTTAACGTGAGGATCAACCAGGCGCTTGACTATGATCTTATCGGGGACATACTCAATGCCTAAAACGAGCAAGGAACAAAAGGATAAAAAAATAAGGAAGGAATTTCTTCAAAAGGCGCAGGAAACTCTCCTCGACATGAAGAAACAGCTCTTGCGCGAGATCCAAAGCCGGGTCAAGGAGGAGACCGAAGGGAGCAAAGACGAGGGGCGGGATACTTATGACCTGGCTAGCGATGAGAGAGATCGGGAGATTAATTTTATCTTGAACGACCGTGAACGAGAAAAATTGCTCAGTATTGACGAGGCGCTCCAGAGAATTAACGAAAAGACCTACGGGATGTGCGAGTGCGGGTGTGATAATTGTGAGGGCGAGATCAGCCTGGGCCGGCTGAAGATTCTGCCTTTCACCCGCCTATGTGTGAAATGCCAGGAGGAAGTGGAAAGAGAATCCAAGCTACAGAAGAAGCTTGAAGACGAACGAGGCTACCGCAAACTTGCGATCTCGGATATCGAGGAGGATAGTTTTTAGTGTCGCTGTCTGGTTTTCCGGCCCTTCGCCCTTCTTCATAAAAGCGGGCGGCGGATCCTTCCCTCGCCCAAGACAAATAGCATAATCGCCGCGGTAACCAACACAGCGACAAGAGTCGCGATCGCCGCTTTAGTCGGATCGAGTTTGTGGACTTTTTCCGTACCCAAAAAGATAAGATACAGGCTATAAAGATAAGCAAAAACGCCTAGGGCGGGAATCCAGGCCAGCACGAGACAAGCCCCGGCATAGGCGCAGACCCGCAACGTCGCTTCATAATCCCCTTCTCCCTGGAAGAGAAACTGCGAAGCCAGCATTAACACTCCCGGTCCAAAAATGTAGGTCAGGAACAGCAAAAACAGAGAATTCAAGGCTTCGGCTACGCCCACGACGACGACAATGAGAACAAAGTAAACCAAGGCGCAAGTACCAAGGAAAATTAAAGGATTTTCAAAACCTCCGCTTGCTGGCATCTCATGATAGAAGGACCGCGGATCGGTTATAATTTTTCTCCAGACCCTTATGAACCCCTTAGGCCCTTCCTGAAGAAGAAACTCAGTATCGCTCATAATGGCTCAAGTGGCGACGCGACAAAACAATGAGCGGTAATATAGATGAAGAAAGTGCAAGGAAGCAAGCCAGAATACGCCTGCAGAAGATCTATGAGGCTGCCGTTAGAGCGGTCCAACCCGCTGCTCTGCTAAAGAAAACCGTCAGAATTTCAGGTTCGACTCTCTGGGTGGAGAGTCCGCTGGGGACCTTACGTCTTCCTTTAAGAGGCGATCTCTACGTGATCGGCGTTGGAAAGGGAGTTGACCTCACTGGAGAACTTTGGGAGGAGCTTTTCAAAGATCGACTGAAAGAGGGGATACTGTTGGTTCGAGACCGCTTTCCCACCGACCCTCTGAAACGATTCTCCATCTTCGCCGGGGGTCATCCCATTCCTGACCAGCGCGGCGCGATCGCAACGCAACGATGTCTTCATCTTCTCGGGAAGGTCAAGACAGACGACAACATCATTTTTCTCCTTATGGGGGGCGCTTCTTCGCTTCTTGTCAAGCCTGCTCCAGGCATCACACTGGACGATAAGAAGGCGGTTACCGATTGTCTTCTAAAAAGCGGGATGGCAATCGCCGAGATGAACTGTATACGCAAACACCTTTCCGAAGTTAAGGCCGGGGGGCTATTGCGCGCGGCCTATCCGGGGAAGCTCCTCACCCTGGTCGTATCCGACGTCATAGGAGACGACCCAACGGTCATCGGTTCCGCCCCAACCTTTCACGATCCCACCACTTTCAAGGACGCCTGGAGGCTCATACAACGTTACGACCTGTTGCAGGAAATCCCCCCGCGAGTAAGAGACCATCTGTTTCGCGGAGTTCGCGGACTGATCCCGGAGACGATGAAGCCAGGGAGCAAGCTCGTGGCTCATAGCCCTTTTATCCTTTTAGCCAACAATCAAGACGCCTTGCTCGCGGCAAAGAACAAGGCTGAGTCCTTAGGATTCGGTGCGACAATTGTTACAAGCCAGCTTTCCGGAGACACGCAAACCACAGCGAGAAAACTGTGTTCTTTTTTGACGCAGATACATAAGGATAGAAAAAAGTATCGGCTTCCCCATTGCTTTCTCCTGGGAGGAGAAACAACGGTCGAGGTTCGAGGACAGGGTAAGGGCGGCAGAAATCAGGAATTCGCCTTAGCCAGTGCGCTAGAGTTGACGGGTTATCCGGGAATTTACATGCTCAGCGCAGGCAGCGACGGCAGCGATGGGCCTACTGAGGCTGCCGGCGCGTTTGTGGACGGAAAAACAATTTCAAGGGCGCGCGGTATGGGGCTTGAGCCCTACTGCGCTCTGCACAACAGCGACTCTTACAATTTCTTTAGGCCCTTAGGCGATCTTTTTTGTCCGGGACCGACCGGAACCAATGTGTTGGATTTTAAGATTGCTTTGCTTTACTGATTGTTAGATGGCTTTTTTTCATTAGGGTGAGCCGGGGCTTGAAGGGGTTTAGGGCAAGCTTCAATAAAAGCGAAGCCTTGCCCCGAGTTCAGACTGAATGAAATTACTCTCCTTTCGCAGGCCTGAATTCCATCTTGGTGACAACCTTCTTATCGCCGTCCTTGGTCTGATACTCCACTACCGCAGCAGAACCCAAGCCCACTTCACCCATCTTCACATCTTTTTCCTCGAGCATCGTTACCTTGGTCTTTGAGTCAAAGTCTAGCGTGATAAGCTTGCCTTCCTTGGTCACCAAAATCATATAATTTTTTTCGGTATCTAGAAGCCCCACATCACCCGACACCTTCTCCGCCTTTTTCTTTTCTTCCTTCTTTTCCTCAACCTTCTTTTCCTCAGCCTTCTTTTCTTCTGCCTTTTTCTCCTGTGCCATTGAAGGGACGAGCCCAGCGAGCGCCATCCAAAGTGCGGCCGTCCAGGCAGCAAGGACAAATGCTTTTCTTCTCATGATTGATCCTCCTTCTTATAATGCAGGAAACCCGCGACCCGTATTTAAGTACCCCGTACAACCGATCTTCACAATACTCTATAGGTATGATTTTCTCCCGACTTGGACCGGCACCAAATGATAAATATACGACTAGAGTCGTACTTAGGCGCCCCCTGGGTCTTACCCAAACGTTGGCTTGAAGATAGTTTTGGAGTATCTTACGCTTGCCGATTTTACTCCAACGGATGGAGGGAAAATGACTCCGATTAAAGTTATCATTGCTGATGATCACACGCTCTTTCGTGAAGGTTTGAAGAGAATCCTTTCCCTGGAAAAGGATATCCTAGTAGTCGGCGAAGCCTCTCGAGGAGACGAAGTGGCCAGAGTCGTTGAGCGAACCAAACCCGATGTTTTGCTCTTGGATCTCAAGATGCCCAAAGGGGATGTGGTTCAGACTTTGCTTGAGGTCAGCGAGAAAAATCCCTCCACGAGAGTAGTGATTCTCACCGCATTCTCCGAAGACGAAAATATCCTGAACGCAGCCAAAGGAGGCGCTAAGGCTTATCTTCTTAAAGGCGTTTCTTCGTCTGTGCTGTTGCAGGCTATCAAGACTGTCTACAGTGGGGGACTCTGGGTGGACAAAGAGTTGCCTTCGGCCGACGCCTTTGAAGAGATCGCCCAATCACAAGCGGTAAGACAAAAAAGGGAGCCAGCAAACGATGCTTTGAAAAACTTGACCAAAAGAGAAATGGAGATCTTGAGGCTTGTAGCGGAGGGCTTGACGAACGAAGAGATAGGGAAAAAGATTTACATTAGCGAAAAGACCGTTAAGACGCATCTCACCAATATTTTTGACAAGCTCAAGGTTAACAACCGCTTCAAGGCTGCGCTGCTCCTTATGGATAGAGCCGAAGAAAGAGAAACGTTCCCAGGTTCGAAGAGCGGAAGGAGTCATGCAGGATGAGCCAGCTCATCGAAACCAAGCTCGAGCAATCTCATACCGGCCAAAAGATGACGCCCGAAGATCAATGGCTGGCGCAAAAGGAAAAAATGCTGGCCTGGTTGAGGCTGGGTTTTTCCCTCGTTGCGATTCTGGTGATTGAGCTGAATCCCGAGAGAGTGGCTACGTTCAAGCTTTTATCCGATATTTCCCGCTATTCTTTCCTTCTGTACAGTCTGGCTGTCCTTTACTTTACAAGTACCGGCAGATTGGATTTCCGAAAAATAGGTTTTGCAACTACTTGCCTTGATCTGATCTGGATTTCTTTAATGATGTTGTCCACTGCGAGGGGTGTAACTCCTTTTTTTGCCTATTATCTTTTTCCAGTCATTACCGCCAGCTCGCGCTACGGGATAAAAGGTGGGATGATCACCTCCCTCATTGGAGTCGCCGTCTATTGGATCATGCGTTTGTCTCCGATCTGGGAAGGTCCGCTGGCAGTCGATCTTCTCATCACCCGCAGTATCTACCTCATCGTGCTTGCCTATATCTTTGGCTTCGTGAGCGAATTCGAAAAAAAACAGAACAAAAAACTCTTGACCCTCTATAAGACGGCTGGGGAGGTCGCCACCCAGGAAGAAAGACGCAGGATCGGGCGCGAACTCCACGATCGCCTGCTCCAAACACTCGCCAGCCTGACCCTTCGTCTCGAGACCTGCCGCAAACACCTCCTGGATTCGCCAAAGGAACTCGAGCAGGAGATGCAACTGCTGGAGGAGTCCGCAAGAAGCTCCATGGACGAGATTCGACGATTTCTTGCAGGAAAAGACAGCCGGGGCGTGCCGCCAGGAACTCTGATGGAACGACTCAGAGAAGATATCCGTTTTCTCCGAGATGGACTGGGGTTGACCGTAACTTTGGAAAGCGATCCCGAGCAACTTTCTTTTCCTCCGGAAATCGAGGAGCAAGTGTATTATGTTTTAAGAGAAGGGCTCATGAACATCGTCCGCCATTCACATGCCTCGAGCGCTGCGCTGCTTTTGAAACAAACCGCCTGCGAAATTCAAGCTGCGATATCGGACGATGGAGTAGGCTTTGATCTAGTTCAGGTCAAGGACGGCAATGGTCTCGGTTTAGTCTCCATGAAAGAGAGAATTAAAAAATTTGGGGGAAACTTAGCTATTGAATCAACTCCAGCAGGGGGGACAAAGATCTCTTTCCAACTTCCGCTACCTTCAGAAAGCGTCTCGAAGTGAACCGGCTTTTGCGCACGCGCTCAGGCTGCGCCCTGAGCGAAGCCTGAGCGAATCGCGCGATGAGACCTTACTCGCCTTTAGCTGGCACAAAATTAAGATTGGTAACAACCTTTTTCTGCTCGTTCCTCAGTCGATTGAGCTCTTCTTCAGTCGCTTTGATTTTCGCCTCTAGCGCCTTATCTTCTTTGACCTGGTATTCCACGGTCGCTGCGGATCCTAGTCCAACATCGGCCATCTTGGCATCACTGGACTCGGTCTTCGCCACTTTTGTTTTGGCATCAAAGTCGAGAGTAATTAGTTTTCCCTCTTTCGTTACCAAGATCATGTAATTTTTTTCTGTATCTAACAGTCCAATATCTCCGGAAACCTTCTCCGCCTTTTTCTTCTCGGCTTTCTTTTCGTCGGCTTTCTTTTCCTCAGCTTTCTTCTCGTCTGCCTTCTTTTCCTGCCCCCATAGAGGGAAAGCCCACACTAAAGAGAGAGCGCACACACCGGCTAAAATGGACTTCTCCTTCGTCATAAACCCTCCTTGTGATCCTAGAAGTCGATACGACTCAAATCGTATCTATACATACGACTTAAGCCGTATACTCAAAGCTCTCTCTCTTGTCAAGCGTAAAATCGGGAGTTAGTCTAGGAGAAAGCGGTGCTGAATTTAAGATGCTGGCCCGATTGGACGAACCGAAAAACGGTCACGACGGTTTTTCTGCCAGCATGCCTCTGTAGTCTCACGACACACCTGCAGCTCCTTCCCGTAACTGATCGTCGATACCCGCTGCGCTGGTATTCCCAACGTCACTAGATAGTCCTTCGCCGCCTGTGCCCGTTTCGCTCCCAATGCCAAGTTATATTCGTTGGTGCCGCGCTCGTCGCAGTGCCCCTCGATCTCGACCCGGGCCGATGGATTTGCCTTAAGCCACGCAGCATTTGCCTTGAGCGTCTCCCGCGCGTCCGCCCCGAGATCAGACTTGTCGTAATCGAAGTAGATTTCCTTTAACGGGCCTGAAGCAGCTTCTTTTCCTTCCCGATATGCCTCTAGGCTGGAACTAGGAGATGATTGCGGAGGGGTCTGTACAGTGCTTCCCTTGTCCCCCTTTTGCGAAGATGAAGAGGACGAAACGTCTTGCTTGCTTGTGGCAGCAGGCGGCGTGCACCCAGCCAAGAGAGAGCCAACCAACGCCCATGCATAAAATATTATGGATATTTTTCCCATCTTTTCCTCCTTTTTTTTATTTTATTAGAAGATTTCAATTTTATAAAACGTCTTTATACTTCATGATCGTGGGGCTGTCAAGATAAAAATGCCGGACTAAAGTCGTAGTCAGCATAGTCAACGATTGTTCTACTTGAGGTGCCCTTGCTTCTGGGCTAGATTACCGACCTATGCTCGCCAAGCGCATCATTCCCTGTCTCGATGTAGATGCCGGACGGGTCGTCAAGGGAGTCAAGTTTCTCGGTCTTCGAGACGCTGGCGATCCGGTGGAGATCGCCCGCATCTATGACCGCGAAGGCGCGGATGAGCTTTGTTTTCTAGATATTACAGCCTCGCATGAAAACAGAGAAATTCTTCTCGACATTGTGGCCCATACGGCAAACGAAGTCTTCATGCCTCTGACGGTCGGGGGGGGAATCAACAAGCTCGAAGACATCCGCAAACTTCTTAACGCAGGGGCCGACAAAGTTTCGATCAACACCGGAGCGATGGGACGGCCGGAGTTCGTCCGCGAGGCGGCGGAGACTTTCGGCAGCCAATGCATCGTCGTCGCGATAGACGCCAAGCGCGTAGCAGACGGCTGGGAGGTTTTCACCCATGGTGGGAGAAGAGCTACGGGCATCGACGCGTGTGCATGGGCCGAAAAGATGGAAGATTACGGGGCAGGCGAGATTCTCCTTACCAGCATGGATCGAGACGGCACAAAAGCAGGCTATGATCTCGAGCTCACTAGAACGATTTCTGATCGAGTAAAAATTCCCGTGATTGCTTCGGGAGGAGTAGGAAACTTACAGCATGTTTATGAAGGTCTGACGACGGGCAAGGCGAGTGCGGCTCTCGCTGCTTCCATATTTCATTACCGAGAACACACCATCCTAGAATGTAAGGAATACCTTCAAGCGCGCGGAGTCCCCGTCAGGATGGCGGCTCATCATCTCCAGAACTGAAGCCCAACTGGCGGTATCCCGGTGCAGGCTCGTACAGATCCCTCCCATTTGAAAAAAAAGCTGGAACGAATCGTGGGCGAAAGAAATCCCTTCACCAGTCCGCGTCGCTTGGCGGAGGTGGAAAGCTATATTGAAAAAGAGCTCAAGAGCTTGGGCCTCACAGTGGAAAGCGACCCGTTTACGTACTGGGGAAGGAGCTATCGCAATATTATTGCCCGTGGAAGAGCTCACCCCAATGAGACCATGGTCATCCTGGGAGCCCACTTTGACTCTGTCGAACAAACCCCTGGAGCGGACGATAATGCCAGCGGGGTAGCTGTTCTACTCGAAGCAGCCCGCTTGCTCACGGGCGCGCGACTCAGGCACCAACTCGTCTTTTGCGCCTTCAATCTGGAAGAGCAAAACATGATCGGGAGCACCCACCTTGCTAAGAAGCTCAAGAACGCAGGAGCAAAGATAAGTGCGATGATCTCTCTCGAAATGGTGGGGTTCACGGATCGCCGTCCAGGCAGCCAAAAATACCCTCCAGGTCTAAGCTGGTTCTATCCTGAGCAGGGAGATTTCATCGGAGTCGTTGGCAACTGGCGCTCCTACTCGTTGCTCAAGAAATTTACTCGCTTAATGCGTCAAACCGCGGGGCTCCGCGTGGAGAGCCTTACAGTTTTTGGCAACGGTTCTCTTATCCCTGCGGTTCGGTTAAGCGATCATTCTCCCTTCTGGGATGCCGGGTATCCAGCATTGCTCGTCACAGACACCTCCTTTTTCCGCAATCCTCACTATCACCGCTCTTCTGACACGATCCAGACCTTGGATCTCGATTTTATGGTTAAGGTCTGTGAAGGAGTGGTGACGGCAGTGCTGAATCTGTAGCAAATTTTAGATTGAATTCTATCTTCTATCTTCGACTCTCTCATCAGGACCGTTTTCTTTCAGGATCAAAAAAGGGAGGTTTAACGACCTTAGTCCTTACTTTTTTTCTTACGTATTCGACCGTCATCTCCATAAAAAGCTCGTTCCCGGGCTTAGAGAACCCGCTTTCAACAGTGGCGAGGGCAACGTATTTCTTGATTGTCGGGGACCAGCCGCCAGTCGTTGCTTGCCCTACTTGCCTACTATCCCGATAGACGGGCACGCCTCCCCTCCATGCAGCTGTCGGAAGCTGAGGGGCCAAGCCTATCTCCTGATAGAGCCGCTCATAGTCATTCCAGTCAATCTCCAAACCTATGAGTTGCCTGGAGGGGCCGCGTTCCTTCTCTTTCAACAGCGCGCTACGGCCGACAAAGTTTTCCTTATCCAGGCTTACCGTCCAACCCAAACCAATCTCAAAGGGAGAGTACTCTTGCGATGGAATTAAGGCCTTTTCGACGCTGGTGTAATCAACCTCCAGCAGAATGAACCCCGCCTCCAAGCGAGCCATGTCCAGCGCCAGCATTCCGGCCGGCATGATTCCATAGTATTTCCCGACCCCCATCAGCTGATCCCAAACTTCTTCGGCTTGATTTGCGGGAATCCAGATTTCGTAGCCTAAATCGCCCGTGTAGCCGGTGCGCGAAATCATTGCGCGAACTTTACCCATATTGGCGAATGTGAGGCGAAAAAATTTGAGTTGGTTGAGGTCGGCGTCCGAGGCCTGCTTGAGAATATCTCGCGAAGTCGGACCCTGAAGAGCCACCGCTGCCACTCGCTCGGAAACATCTTGAATGTTGACGTCCATACCCAGAGCGTTGATTCGAAACCAGCGAAGACTCGGCTCCGCCAGATGGAAGCGAAAACGGCTCTCTCCAAAGCGGAACACCGTGCCGTCTTGGATGACCTTCCCCTCTTCGTCGCAGAGGCAGGTATACATCGCTTGGTGAACGGCGCACTTTGCCACGTCTCTAGTTACGACGCGGTTAACGAACTTAAGTGCGTCCCTGCCGCCAACATCGTATTTATAGAGCGGCGAGACATCGATCAGCGCCGCGGCATTTCTGATGGCGTGATATTCATGCTCGTGCAGCACCGCGTAGGAGCTTGCCACGACATAGCCGGACCAGACGCGCCAGTTGTGGCTAACGCACAAGGCTGAAGTGCGAGAATGAAAGGGAGTCCCGATGGGCATGGTCTTATTTTCGATTTTAGATTTGCGCCACAAAACATTGGCGCATCCGTCCAAAGTCCTGTGGCGGAGCCGATTTCCGATTGAATCTAAAATCCAAAATCTGGTTCAGACAAATTTATTTGGTTGAAAATGTTTACCATTACACATGATAGTCGGACGCATCCGGATCAAAGCAGTCGTCCAAAGGTGCAGTGCTTGAGGGCTGCTGATGCTTCTAGTCTGGCGCATCAGATCACGGACTC
>DASYRN010000158.1:0-8568 GCA_036004365.1 Binatia bacterium | reverse complement strand
TCTGTTCTAAAAGCATTGCTTCATGTTCAACACAGGCTGTTGGCACAAACGTTGCGTAATTGATGATGGATGGCCGTGCGATCTCGAACGCGGGACCGTGGATTTACTTGCTGGAAGCTTGCAATGCTTGTCCGGTGGACTCAGCTATATCTATTCTTGTTCTTGACGTTGTCTCTTCAGCAGGGATGTAGAACGAATACTACTCTGCAACCGCCAAGTTCGGAGCAAACTCATGAAGCCGAGAAAGCGGAATCCACCGGCAAATCAGCCGAAGCGGAACAGGAACCCAGTAAACTTCCCAAGCTTTCGATGGAGCCCGTGCAAAGAGAAAGTTTACCGGAATCGGTTCTCGGCACTCCTGAGAAAGACTTGGCTTCGCCAGGGATAAAGTACGACACGGCCCTACTGGCAAGAGTGTCTGATACGCCGATCAATTCTGAGTGGCAATACCGAAGAGATCGGCAAAGAAAAATTGTCGGATTCGAATTCTCCAACCGGGGCGGCAACCGGATACTTCCTTACCGCTATGAGATTGAAAAGAACCGGTTTTTCACCAGGGATTTCCAATTTCGCTTTGACGACCGGGCCAGACAGGATATCCATCTCTATATCTCGGACTGGGCTCCTTCCCGGGACAGAGAGTTTAGACTAAGTGAGCTTATGAACAGCGTTATGCATTTTTTTCCAAGAAACTATCTGCCCGCCATCGTCAGTTCGGGCGGAAGCACCATCGTAACGCTTCCAACCGGTGAAAAAGTCGAATTCGATGCTAAGACGCATGAGATCTTGGGCGGTGTATTTTCAGAAGCGCCGGTCGATCTCAATCCCGATAAAGCGGCCCGGAAGTTTCCCGGCATCAATTACATCGGCAAAGGTGTGGTTGTCCGGGCAAATTCTCGCGGCACGGACCCGAGACTCGGGACCATGGCGATCGTCACTGCCGGATCGCCGGCTCCGGATTGCGAAAAAGGAGCAGGCTGCAGCCAGTGCCAGGTTCCCTCAAAAGAGCTCTGGGATCAAACCGGTGCCGTTCACTTCAAATTTTCCACGGACGAGGAATTTGATCGGTACCTGCTATTACGCTGCGGATTCGGATTACCTAAAAACGACGCTCATTTTATGATTGCAACTCTCCTCGAATAGGGGAGAAAGCAGTGGCTTTTTTTCATCCTTCCATGCTTCATCCTTGCCGGCAGGGTGCTATCTCCCCACTAAGATCAGGATCCCAGCCAAGAGCGCCAGAAGTCCCATGAGCTTACTGGGGATGACGAAACGTACAAACGACGGGAGGCCCTGCAGAATCAGCCAGATAGCCAACAGTATAATTCCGACAGACATTTTGACTCCTCCTTTTGAATGAGAGCTGGTTAGCCTTCCCCTCGCCCAATCTCTACAGTGCCAAGGAAATGAATACAACGTAAATAGATGCGATCAGTCCGGCCGGGCTAAGGAGGATGGCCCAAACGGAACTGGCACGGCGGGCCGGCATGCAGCTTTCAGCACGCTCGCAAATCACGACGCGCACGATCACGAATTTTCCGGTTGACCCCACAGTTTTCCCTTGTAAAATAGGCGGCTAATTAGCTTGGTTCCAGGGCCTGAGCGGAATTGCGCTTGAGTCTCTGCACGAACACGAACCACGATGACGAGTAACGACCCACGGCTGGGTCTCCCGATCCCGTCACGTCTTTGATTCCACCATCGCCCGGACTGCCCTCCCTGGTCGGCATTTGGTTTGGACATGACAACGAGGATCCTCAGGAGAGCGAGATGAAAATACCATTGCGCGCACTCATATTTTTCTTGTTGCTGGCGACTTGTCTGCCAAAGTTTCACGTAACCGCCGCGGAAACGAAGAAAATTGTCTTTGGCTATTCGAGCATCGGTTCGATGGCGACCGGAGTCTGGATGGCGAAAGAGGTCGGAGCGTTCGAGAAATATGGAATTCAGGCCGATCTTATTTTTATCTCCTCCGGCCCTGTCATCATGCAGGCCCTCATTGGAGGCGATCTCCACATGGCCAATGGAGCCAGTAATGCCGTGATCAACGCGGTCTTGAATGGAGCTCCGATTGTAGGCGTGGGGGGCACGGCGAATCGTCCGTACCACCGGTTGTGGGTTCAACCCGAAATTAATCGCGCTGAAGAGCTGCGAGGAAAAACGCTGGGGGTGACCCGGTTCGGGTCCATTACGGATAATCTGACCAGGATTCTGCTGCGCCGATATGGATTGGAAGGGTCGGTGAGCGTGCGCCAGTTGGGCGGGACGGTCGAAGTCGGAGCGGCCTTCCAGCAGCGCGCCATCGCAGGCGCCGTGACCTCCGATCTGCGCGTCCCCGCCGGCGTTCAAGCCAAGATCTTGGTCCAACTGGTTGACTTGGGCATCCCTTATTCCATGAACCTGCTTGCGGTCTCGCGCGATTACTATCGCCGAAATCCCGAAACGGTGGAGGGGCTGGTGCGGTCGTACGCGGAGGGAGTGGCGGCTCTCAATCAACAAAAGGAGAGAGCTCTGAAAGTGATCGCCAAATACGCGCGCCTCCCCGATCCCAAGAGCGTCGAGGATCACTACCAGGACTCCATCACCTATCTGGAGCGCCTACCCCGGGCCGAACCCGAGGCTCTCTCAACCATTCTCGAATTTGCCGGGAAGAAAGGAATGCCACTCGAAAACTTCGTCGACAATGCGATAACGGACCGCATGGTTCGCGAGGGATTCATCGATAAGCTATACAAGAAGCGCTAGTGTGTCTCCGAAATTCGCAACAAAAGTTTGCCGTCATTCCGGCCGAGCGGGCGGTAGCTCATTATCATTTGGGCTCGCCCTTGACGATGAAAGCGGAGTTCTGGATTCCCGATAAAAACATTCGGGAATGACGGAGCAGGAGAGAAATCCAGTCTATAGTGCAACGGAGCACGCGATTTATGACTCGCTGGATTCCGAAAGGCCGTCGCCCCCGAATGTCTTAATCGGGGGCCCAGTCCTGGTTTTTGGATTTCACTTTTGGAGGAATGACGAAAGGGAGACGCCGAATTATCCCGTGAAGTTCTAGACAGAATACCAGGAGGGACTCTAGGATGATGAGAATTATGACGCGCGGATTGAAAGAGGAGCGAGACGGAATCCCGGGTTACATCGCCCATCCGCATCGGGAAGAGCAGGGACCGGCTTTGCTGATGATTCATCAGCATTCCGGCCTTACGGGGTATCTCAAAACCGCGGCTTACAGGTTCGCCCAGCTCGGTTTTACGACGGTCATCCCCAATCTCTATGAGATGCTCGGTTATCCCGCGGAAACCCATATCGACAAAGGCACGGAAATTCAAAATAAGACGCCCGATCCTGACTTTGTCCGCGTCATCGACCGGGGCTGGCGCTACGCCCTGGCGCGCCCTGATGTCGATCCCTCGCGGGCGGGAGTGATCGGATACTGCATGGGCGGCCGCCTCGGTATTCATTTCGTGGCTGCGACTCCGGCGGTGCGCGCTTTCGTCGCCTACTACCCATCGGTCAAGGACGAGCAGCCGACAAGAATAAGGCCGCGCCATCCCTGCGATGCGGCTCGTGAGATCAAGTGTCCCTCGATGGTGCTCTATGGAGGCAAGGATTCAACCAGCACGATCCCGATTCAGCAGCGGGTGATGGAGAGCTTCTACGCCAACGGCCAGCCTTTGGAATGGCACTATTTCGATTTCGGCAATCACGGTTTTGCCTCGACCGAATCGGACGGGTACCAACCCTATCTGGCCGATCTCGTCTGGCCTCTGGTGACGGAGTTTCTGAGGCGCGAGCTCATCTCGTCCGCTCTCTAGCTTGAAATTTGTCTTGGTAAGGAGAAGAATTCGCTAAGATAAGGAGGATAGCCATGGCAAAACCCAGAATCCAGCATATCGCCGTCAACGTTCAGGATCGGGAAAAAATGGCGGAGTACTACAAGAAGATCTTCGGCATGGAGGAAAAATATCGCGGACCGGGCGGTACGATCTATCTTTCCGACGGTCATATGGATTTAGCCCTGATCCACACCGAGAAGTACCCTTGGGGAATTCATCACTTCGGGTTTCAGGTCGATAGCGTCAAGGGAATCGAGGAAGCGGCGCAGACGACCTCTGAAGCAAATACTTTCGGCGCGGTGGCGGAAAGCTGGATTCGCGACGTTGAAGGGAACAGAGTGGACGTGTCCGAGCACGGGTGGCCGGTCTGAGCCAGCCCCGGCAGAGGGAGAAGAGCTATGAGCTATTGGACGAAGGTGCGCGATCAGGTCGGCGAGATATTGAAGCAACATTTCGATACTCCTGAGTACCGGAGGCTTTTCGGAGTTAGGCTGACGCCGGCTCGGGATGAGATTCTAAAGATTCATTATCCCCACTACATCAAGAGCCGGAGGGACTGCTGGGCGGCGGCGAGCGTGAAAGCGCCGCTCGACGTGAAGCGCGCGATCTGGGAGCATGAGAAGGATGAGTTGATCTGCGATGATCGGATCGGTGCTGCGCATCTGACCGACGAGGATATGGCTTCGGCGACCGCGGAGTCCGCGCTTCTTCCGGGCGCGCGCGCCGCGATCTTCGCGTGGTTATACATTTGTAAAGAGCGGTCGTGGATAGAGAGCCTGATGGCGAATCATATTACGGAGCGGAAGAACAATCCCGACATCCTGGGCGGCGACGGATTTACCCAGCGAATGGCCAAGAAGAGAGTCGCCGATCTGGGTGGCACGATCGACACCCTCGATGCCGTCACCAAGGTCCATTTGGTCGCCGACATCGATCACTCGAACATGTTCGAGCCCGTCTTCGATCGCTACATCGTCGATGAAAGAACCGCCCACGCCGTGGTCGCCGCCGCCCGCGATAGCCTCGCGATCGACCGTGCCTACCGCGGCGCTCTCGCCAGCGCCATGCTGGAGATTGGTGACTAAGATAAGTCGCTCATTGGCGGGTCTGCCTACTGTACGGTCGAGAATACATCGTTAGACAGTTCAACATTTCGACAATTGTCGAAATGTTGAAATATACTCAAATACTTGGGCTTGTCAGGCTACATCTTATCGCTTAGAATCACTGAAGAACAAGCAGATGTGAAAACTATCGTTTTCTCCACCCACGCTTTGGGTCAGATTGCCGACCGCGGAACAAACGAAGCTGAGGTGGAAACCGCTGTGCGCGATGGAGAAGAAATACCTGCCAAGCAAGGAAGACGCGCGTTTCGTAAAAACTTCCCATTTCGCTCACAGTGGAAAGGGCGATATTACGAATTTAAACAGGTAGTGCCGATAATTGTAGATGAGCCTGATCGTTACGTGGTGATTACGGTTTATGTTTTTTATTTCGGAGGTAACCGATGAAGATAAAATATGACCCTCAAGTAGACGCCGCCTATATCTCCTTTAAGAAAGGGCCAACTCAGGTCACTACTTTACGGCTAACCGAAGATGTGGCTGTCGATCTTGGCCCACACGAGGAAATCGTCGGCATTGAAATTCTGGATGCCTCCAAACATTTGGGCTTTGATAAGAGTCAACCCAAAGTGGAGTTAGAAAACCTCAAGCCTGCCTAACCTCCTAGCTAAAGAACTACTTACCCGTCACCAAGGTCCATGTGGTCGCGGACATGCTTGGGGGCACTGATTTCAAAAATTCATTAATTTCTTACTACTGCCTAATGCCTCGTGCCTGTTGCCTGTTTTTAGGTCCCTGCAAATGTAGCTCTAGCGCCTCACGGAGGTTCGTCAGAGCTTCTTCTTCATTCTCCCCCTGACTAGCAACATCCACTTCCACGCACTGAGCCACGAACCAGTTCCTAGACCTTTTCCTTTGACGTTTTGAGAATTCTCAAAACGTCAAAATGAAGCTCCGAGACATTTGACCTGAGCACCGCGTGGCCGAGGGTATATATTACGAGAACTGCCGCATTGTCGAATCTGACCTCAAAACTGCGGATCAGTCCTGTTGGAAATCTCGGAGTGTGAAGCCGGCGTCTTTTAGAATTTTGATAAAGAGACCAGTTGGCAGGTCACCTGGATGCATGGGTACGGAAGTTCGGTATCGTGTCCGGGGATTTTGCAGTAAAAGGTGAGAGCCCTTTTGCCGTTTCTCGATGAATCCTTTGCGCTTCAGAACCTGACGACCTGACGCGCCGTAGGCATCTATCAGCCGACGGCGATTGACAAGGTATCCACGTCGACTACCTTTGCCGAAGAAGTGGGCACCTTATCTCCATCCGCAAGACAGTCTTCGATATAAAGAGAGAGCGCTTGGTAAATATCCTCTTTGGCTTTCTTTGCGCTTTTCCCGCGGCCATAAATACCGGGGATATCCGGAATATACGCCCAATATTGTCTCTTCTCCTTTACTACAACGATCGGATATTTTCGTCTCACCTTCATGTCCTCCTTGTGTCACAAAAGCCGGCACTTCGACACCCTTTACAAACCTACTCTGGACCTTTTGACGTTTTGAGAATTCTCAAAACGTCAAAATGACATCTAACGACGATCACGACATTTCGCCTCACGGCTCACGCCTCGCGCCTGTTTTGTTGCCTATTGCCTGCTTGTGGACACTCAACGAAAGAGCACCAATGCGATTGCCACAAGGGCGACAAGGAACGCGGTGACGGCTAGTCCTAACGCCGCTAGGATTGCGGTCCGCCAGCGAGTCTCGACGTTCCGCCATACACGAAGGGGATCCGAAGCCGTAATACCGGCGTCGGCGAAGAGCGACTGCTTCATGATTGCCTTTGCCGCGAGTACTTCTTCGGTGGCGCATTCGAAATGCCGCTGGGATATGCGCTTGCCTAAGTCCGGCCCGGGTTCGGCTGCCGCTGCGGCCGCGGCCTTGATGACTGCATTCTTGATATCGCCGCCACTTACCACGTAGCGCTCGGCGAGCCGGCGAAAATCGACGTCCGGTGCCAGCGGCGTCTTTTTCGGGTGAATTTGCAGCTCCCATATGCGCGCACGCTCCTCCACTCCCGGCATCTCGAAGAGGACGTGGTTTCGAATACGGCGCTCAAATGCCGGGTCAAAGTTTGCGGCCAGATTGGTCGCGAAGATCACGATGCCGTTGAATGCCTCCAGCTCGCGAAGAAGAACGTTGACGGTCAAATTGCCCTCACGCTCGAGTGGCAAAGGCGAGCCGCCGCTCGAGCGGCGGGTGGCGATGGCATCAGCCTCGTCAAAGAAGAGGACGGCGTTTTGCTCAGCGGCCGCGCGAAATATAGCCGCTATATTTTTTGGAGTCTCGCCCAGCCACATCGATTCTGCCTCGGCGTAATCGACAACGAGCAGCTTCATGCCGAGCGCATGCGCGATAGCCTCGGCGCAGATCGTCTTTCCGGTTCCGGGCGGCCCGGCGAAGTTAAACGCTAGCCCGCGTCCTGAGGTATGCCGCTCGCCTAGACCCCAGCGGCCGAAGATCAGGGTGTGATTCCGCACCTCGGCGAGCGCCTGGTCCAAGGTGCGCCGGGTTTGAGGCGGGAGAACAACATCCGCCAAGGTGCGCACCGGCGTGACGCTCTCCACGACCCGCCGCGGACCGGCTAGACTCGTAAAGAATGACGTCAAAGGATTGGCCATAAGCTGCTTCCGCTGGCCGGCTAGCACGCTGGCAGCCACCGACCAATGAATATATTAGCGTAAATATGGCAAATGGAAACCACACCCGACCCAACGGCGGTCGCGAGCGATGGGCCCATGATCGCTGCGAGCCTCACCACTACGGTGACGCTTTCACGTTTTCGCAATTGCGAAAACATGAAAATGTAGGAAGTCTATGACGCCGCCGTTAACGCTGGCCCACGGATGTGATCTTTACAAATCCGGACAGCGCGTCAAGAATTTTCCTTATCTCGCGCGGGTGTTTGAGTCGATATCGGGCGTGTCGTCCTTCCGTCTCATATCGCACCACCTCTGCAAGCCTCAATGCTCCAAGAATATTGCTGGTGCGCGGTACGCTGCGACCGATAGTGCTTGCGATCTCACTGGTTGTCATCTCTTTACTCTCCGTCAGCAACAAGACTACCGTGAAGGCAACGGGGTTGCCGAGCAGACGGCACAGCCGCGATTGTCTGTAGCTTACCTCTTCCACGGCAGCGATGATTATCACGTTTTCGCAATTGCGAAAACATGAAAGTGTTGCATGACGGCAATGTGCAGGAATTCGTCGAAGGCGCGGATCAGAATCGCGAGTGATTGTTTACTGTTATCACGGTAACGGCAGTTTGGGAGCCGGCGCTTACTTTTTGTAAAACGGATTCAAAAATGTTGCGAGCATGAGGGGTAGCTTGGAAGCATGGCGGCAAGTCTACGAGCACGAAGCGGGATAGTACCGTTAGCCGCGAGTCTGACGGCCGATTGCCGCTTCGATCTCCTGGAGGGCGTCTGGACAATACTTTGAGGCGACCGTGATGAGCTCCTGGCAGTCGGTGTCGCTGCAATTTACTTCATAAAGACCACCCGGGTCGCCGGCCCTTCTGATAACGGGAGCACCTAAAAGAACATCGTGCGCGAGAGATCCGGGTTTGGGTCCTATCAAGGGTCAATTTTGGGGGTCAGGCCTGAGTAATTGAC
>DASYRN010000157.1:0-10848 GCA_036004365.1 Binatia bacterium | reverse complement strand
CAAGATTCTAAAAGGAACTAAGCCCGCCGACATTCCCGTCGAGCAGCCGACGAAGTTTGAGCTGGTGATCAACCTGAAGGCGGCGAAGCAGATTGGTCTCACGATTCCGCAGTCAGTTCTTTTCCGGGCGGACAAGGTGATGAAGTAATTTTCGATTTTCGATTGCCGATTTTAGATTAGGAGAATCCATATGGACGTGACATTGCGAAACCCATCCTTACGCTCTGATTCCGGGAACAATCTAAAACCTAAAACCTGTCCTGAGCTAAGTCGAAGAATAGCGCCTAAATCCATCCACGATTAGATTGAACGACGCTTCAATCCCATGTTGTTGAAGAAAGCTTCCATGATCTCCAGAGATTTTCTCGCTGTGCCTTATCCCTCCAGGTGGGGGGTCCGTCTTGTTTACACACAGCGTGTATCCGAACTGTTGGGACGATGGGGTTGAGGCGAAAAGAATGGCGAGCAGCAAAAGTCCGACGAGTCCCACTATTTTTCTCACGCAGCCTCCTCATCACCTCCTCAATGTTGTGGGACCCAAGGAGCTACTGGAGGTTAATCAAAACTCGCTCCCTATATTCAGTTTCGAAACCGTTGTCAAGAGAAAAATTTCTGGGACCTGTGACGGACGCAGGTGGCAACTTTTCCTGTCAGATGATGACATTCCCGCCGAAAAACTGATATGATGCGATCCATCATGGCAAACGCATCCGACCGCCCACAGCCGGCGTATATCAACACACTCGAAAAGCTTGGAAGCGCAAGGACAGCGAGAGAGGCGGCGGAAAGAACCGGCTGAGTCAAAAGGAAGTAGCAGAGTACAGGTTTACATTATTCGAATTACTTTGGGCGAAGCGGGCTGTTCGGTAGGATGCTCTCCGCCTGCAGGATTTAGAACCGGAAACCATAGGAACGGGGCTTACGGTCACGACAACACCTAAGATAACTTTGACGCCTGCAAAAGTGGCTGTTTCCCTTGGGCTCATTACGGTTTCACTCGTCGCTGCCAATCTTTTCGGACTCTTTATGAAATATTTTCTGAATCACGACTACGTCTACGGACTGATTCCACTCTTTGATCTAGACAGAGAGCAGAACATCCCAACGTTGTTTTCGACAAGTTTACTGCTTATCAGCTGCGCCCTCCTGGCGATCATCTGGCATATCCAACGAGAAGCTCACAGAATTCACCTCCCTTGGCTCTTTTTGGCAGCCATTTTTTGTTTCCTAGCCGTTGATGAATTTACGGCGCTCCACGAGCATCTCGCCGAACCCGTCAGGATCACGCTCGGCGGCTCCTGGGTCCCTCCATGGGCTCTTCCCTATGGATGGTTTATTCCCTATGTATGGGTTATTCCCTATGGACTGGCCGTTTTATTCCTCAGCGTGGTCTATGCGCGCCTAATATGGAATTTGAAATCCAAAATCCGCGTTCTATTTTTGCTCTCCGCGGCAACCTATGTGGTCGGCGCGTTAGGATTCGAGTTACTCGGGGCTTGGTGGTACGAGACAAAATCCGGTGAGGAAGACTTCGTATATAGCCTGATCTATACCGGTGAAGAAACGTTAGAGATGGTGGGGCTTGTGCTTTTCATCTATTCTCTGATGGTTTTTATCCAACTTGATCATCAAGGCTTACTTGTTGAGATGCCATCGCTGCTGCTGGAATCTGGCCATGAGGCAAGTGGTCCCGGACGCACTTAGGCAGGGGAAAAGTTTCCCTTGCTAGCCCCTCCGGTTTCTTCGAGCCCGTTTCACATCAGAATCTCGGATCTCACCTAGATAGCGAGTTGGCAAATGGCAATCCGCTCCAGGCCCAAAGTCTGTCCCTTTTTGCCGATCCGCTATTCAAGATCCTGACAATCCTCAATCTGTTCTTGGCTAAAGTCCAATATACCTTTGCAGGATTGAACTGATCGACGCGTCAGTGCGATCTGCCATAGGATCAGCTGAATGGAGAAATCAATCAAATCTCAGCTGGTTAGCTTTTCGCTGAAACAAAACCGGCGGGCCAATGCTGGCGTGGTCGGTTTCGCTTGCGCGAAGCTGACACCGTTGGAAGCTAAGCTAGTCAAAGCGATAAGTAAAAACTTCACCATGTTTTTCACAGCATCACCTCCTTCTCTCTATTAGACGTGATATTTTCAAAAGTACTAGCGGAGAAGTACCTGGCGCTAATCTTCGGCTTCAGATCTCGACTCTTCTTTTTTTGGAAGATATTGCGTTCGGGGGCCTATCGCACGCTTCAATACCGTGCAGAACCTTTAACGTATCCGCTAAGGTCGACAAGGTGACCTACTGATTGGTAGTTATCTAACCACTAAAAAGTCCCACAAATAGTCGGTTCCTAACTGTTCCCACAATGTTTCCGATAATAGAGCCCGCGGCATGGGGTTCGGAGCTAGCTGGACGATCTCTACGTGACCGAAAGCGAGGCCTACCAATGTCGAGACGCCACGACAGCGATGCCTCACCGCGCCCTCTCTCTGCCGGCGTGAGAGACAAATTTTAAAAATTTTTAATCAGGATTTTAGCAGTCTTTACGTGAACGTCTCAGACCTCTCGCTGTCTCGAGTATCTTGGGGTTTGCCTGCTCCCGAACACGGACAAAAGGCTGACATTGGAAAAAAACTCCGTTACCCGGTGTGAAATCTCGCTTTGTTGGATGCCATTCCATATTCGGCTCCTTAGTTTTCACAATAATCCAGAGTGCCCAATTCTTGAACCTCGGGTTTCACCAACCGGTACACCAGAAAGGGGCTACAACCCTAACCGCTCGCGAAGAACAATTTTCAGTTTCTCGTCCGCTATCTCTTTGGTGACGGACTCGAGGAGTTCTGGAACTCGTGCCTTCGGAAATTTTTCCATGGATTCGCCGAGGGCCGCCACGTCGTGGTGGACAATCAGGGACGCCATTTTTGTCCCCAAAATCTGAGTAAGTTCATGGGTCATGCGGTCAAAAAAGTCCGGCGACACGGTCTCTGGATCAGGATCCGTTTTCGTGGCCGCGACTGTCGGATTCTTGAGTTGGGGAGCGGCCGCTTTCTCTTCCGCTTCCGCTTGCACGCCCAGGAAAACCGTGCCGACAGCCTCCGCCTCGTTGGCAGATAAAGATTCTGTCTGCCTAAAAAAGGAAGACATGTTCCTTATTCCATTCGTTAGGACTTTCAATTGAGACTTGAGGTCGTTCATTTCTTTATCTCGGCCTGCCAAAAGCTCCTCTTTGTTTCGCACCTGACTTTCCAATTCTTGGATTTTGGCAGTAAAGTCTTGTTCCAGCGCCTTAATGGCCGACTCTTTTCCGCGAACGACCCCCTCCGTTTCACTAAGCTGGGTCTCCAGCGCGGCGATTTTTGCATTCGAACTTTCGGCGAGATGCTCGACACGCTCAGCCGCTCCAGCCGCCTCCGTCTTTGCCTGCTCGATAGCGGACTCCAAGTGGGTTGCCCGCTTCGTTAGAACCTCTATTTTGGACTGGAGATCGTTTACCTTGTTCCCTTGGTTTTCCAAAGCTTCTTCTTTCGTTTTTAACTCACTTTGTAAATCATGGATCTTCGCAGTAAGACTTTCTTCCATCCTTTGGTTGGCAGAGTCTTTTCTCCGGATAGTATCCTCTGTCTCTTTAACTTTAATCTCCAGTGCAGCGACGTTTGCCCTAAGGCCCTCGTTGACCTCCTCCGCACGCTGGGCTTCACCTGAGACCACCGCTTCCCCCTCCTTAATCGCCGCCTTCAATCTGCCGATCCTGTCCGCAACAATCCTCTCAAGCTCCTCCAAGTCATCATTAAAGCTAGATGCATCACTACTTTTGAGCCGAGCCAAAGCCGTAGCATTGGCTTTGCTCCGCTGTAAAGTCTCTTGTACTACGCCTTTCAGCGATTCATACACTCTCTTCATAGGTCCTCCGGAAGCCTCTTTTCTGTTGCCTATGTTCGTGCTAGTGGCAGCCATTTTCCGTGACTCACTTGCCATAAGAGAAAAGGGGATAAGTCCAATATCTTAGCGGGATTAGACTGAACGACGCTTCAATTGTGTCCGACATTAGATCTACCTACTCGAAACCCAAAACTCCAAACTCGGAACTATTTTTGAAAAAAGCCGATGGCCACCGGGACATCGGTTGTCCCAGACACATACTCTTCGAATTGATTGACTCGTACGTAGAGCTGCGCCGATCCGCCGCCATCCAGATTGAGAAGGTCCGTTGCGTTAATCTGCCAGTTTGAGGAAAGAAAAAATTCCTGCAGCTCCTCCCAACTCAACCCGCCCAACAGGCTATCCGTGATCGCAAGAATAAGCCGCCGCTCCCTGTCCAGCCCGATCAAAGCGCGCCGGCTCTGCTTGCCGGCGCCGCGTGAGACGGACAAGGCAGCCCCTTTTGAAAGGAGAAGGGGTCCGGCCTGTAGCGCTTCGTCCGCTTGGTTCGGTGAGAAATCGTCCCGGTGAACGATAAATGCAGAGCGATCCTTGATGCCGAAGACGCCGGTAAAGAGTGAGCTTTTAGAGATATTCGCATTATTTTCATGGGGCTGGGCCTTGAGAAACCCGAGGGGTCTGCGTTGTTCGTCGAAATAGTTTGCGTTGATCGTGGCTACGGCACCGCTCTTTTCCGCGAAAGTTTTCACATCCGTGCTCTTAACGTTGTACTGCAGACTGCGTAAAATCTTGGGGACGAGCCAGCTCGCATCGAAACGGAAAATTTTGAGATGGATGAGCTGGTAGGGTTCGTTGCGTTCAAGCGTCACGTTCCTGAAATCCATTCCCTTTGGGATGGATTTCCAAAAGCCGGGTTCTGTAACGGCTAAGCCGGGACTGCTTTTAAGTCTTGATTTTTGTTGTGCTGAGACTCCCGCTAGATTGGGTTCCGTCAAAAACGCGAGCAGGGTGAAGAAAACAAAACTTGATCGCCAACAGCTCATTGGGATATAGATAACTTGACTATATACCAAAGCGGGTAGGGAAGAAAAACCAAAGGTGGCTGCAAAGAGACAGATTTCCGTAAGAGTCAACGGCGTGCAGTATGCCCCTGAGGTGGAGCCGCGTCTGCTCCTGGTTCATTATCTTCGGGATACCCTCAGCTTGACGGGCACGCACATCGGCTGCGAAACGACCATCTGCGGCGCCTGCACCGTGATGCTGAACAACGCCGCCGTGAAGTCCTGCACCGTGCTCGCGGTGCAGGCAGACGGCGCCGATGTTCTGACCATCGAAGGCTTGGCAGAGGGTGAGAAGCTCCATCCTATCCAGGAAGCCTTCTGGGAATGTCACGGGTTGCAATGCGGCTACTGTACTCCGGGAATGATCCTCGCGGTCTACCAGCTTCTCACGCGCCATCCCAATCCAACAGAAGAGGAGATCCGCCACGGCATTGACGGCAATCTCTGTCGCTGCACCGGTTACGAGCATATCATCGACTCGGTTCAGTATGCGGCAAAGAGGATGAGAGGGAGAAAGTAAGCAGTAGGCAATCAGCGGACGGCAGTGAGCAGGAGAGAAGGCTGCGTACTGCAGGGCTGAGTTCTGCCGGCTGTTTCCTGAGAAGCTCTTAGGAGGAAGACCATGCCCGTAAGTAAAATGGTTGGTGCGAAGGTCAAGCGGCGCGAAGACCCAAGGCTTGTGCGTGGGCTCGCCCACTACGTGGATGACATTAATCTCCCTAACACGCTCCATGTCTCGATTCTGAGAAGTCCTTATGCCCACGCGCGCATCACGACTCTGGAGACTGATGCGGCCCTGAAACATCCGGGTGTCGTTGCCGTCGTCACCGGACCCGATCTCCGAGACCAAGTGGGCTTGGTGCCGGTGGCAAGTCAAAATCCGAGCCTCAGGGTTCCCAAGCACCATGTGCTTGCGGTCGAAAAAGTCTGCTATGTCGGAGAGTCGGTGGCGGCGGTAGTCGCCGAAGATCGATATACGGCTCGAGACGCTCTCGATCTGATCCGGGTGGATTACGAACTCTTGCCCGCGGTGTCGGATGCGGAGAAGGCCCTGGCGTCCGGGGCGCCCGTCATTCATTCCGAATGGCCCGACAACGTGGCCTTTCGCTGGGAACTCAAGCAGGGCAATCTGGCTCATGCCTTCAAGGAAGCACACAAGGTTGTAAGACAGCGCTTCGTCCACCAGCGCCTGGCGCCGATCGCGATCGAGCCGCGTGGGGTCTTGGCCCGTTATCTTCCCGGCGAGAAGGAGCTCACGGTCTGGTCGTCCACGCAGATCCCCCACCTACTTAAGACCCAGCTTTCTCTGATGCTCAATCTGCCCGAGAATCGCGTCCGCGTGATCGCTCCGGAGGTGGGCGGAGGGTTCGGCAGCAAACTAAATGTCTACCGGGAAGAGGCGCTGATCGGCTATCTGGCCCTGAAGCTCAACCGTCCGGTTAAATGGATCGAGGGGCGAAGAGAAAATATCCAAACGACCATCCATGGCAGGGGACAAATTGGCGAGGCCGAAGTGGCGGTGAAAAAAGATGGGACGCTTTTAGGACTGCAATACAAAGTCATCGCCGATATCGGCGCTTATCATCAGCTTCTAACTCCCGGTATCCCTCCGCTGACAGGTCTTATGCTCTCCGGCTGCTACAAGATCCCGGCCATCGGGATGGAAGTTACAGGAGTCTTTACGAATAAGATCGCGACCGACGCCTACCGGGGAGCGGGTCGTCCGGAGGCGACCTACGTGGTCGAGCGGATGATGGATCGGGTGGCGCAAGAGTTGGGAATAGATCGGGTCGAGTTTCGGAAGAAGAATTTCCCCCGGCCTAAGGATTTCCCGTTCAAAACCGCGACCGGTCTTGCTTACGACAGCGGCAACTATCAGGCAGCTCTCGATAAGGCGCTCAAGCTTGCCGGTTATGAAAAGCTGCGCGGCGAGCAAAATAAGCTTAGAAAACAGGGAAGATATTTGGGGATCGGCCTTTCGACCTATGTCGAGATATGCGCCATGGGCCCTTCGGCGGCGATGCCCGCCGGCGGCTGGGAGTATGGGAACGTTAAAGTGGAGCCGACCGGAAAGGTGACGGTTCTCACTGGAGTTTCGCCCCACGGACAAGGGCAGGAGACCTCTTTCGCTCAGATCGTGGCGGACGAGTTGGGGGTCGATATCGATGATATCACGGTCGTCCACGGTGACACCTCGGCGGTTCCAAGCGGCATAGGAACCTTTGGCAGCCGTGCGACCGCAGTCGGCGGGACCGCCGTCTATCAGGCGGCGGAGAAAGTCAAAGAGAAAGCACGCGAGATCGCGGCTCATTTGCTCGAGGCAGACCCCGAAGATCTTACTTTTTCCGACGGGAGATTCAGCGTGAAAGGGGTGCCGAAAAAGGGACTCACGATACAACAGATTGCACTAGAAGCTTACATGGCGAGAAGACTGCCTAAGAAAATGGAGCCCGGCCTTTCTGCGACTTCGGTGTTCGAGCCGTCGAACTTTACCTTCCCGTTCGGGACGCACATTTGCGTGGTCGAGGTCGAGCCGCAGACAGGCAAAGTGGAAATCAAAAAATACGTCGCAGTGGACGACTGCGGTAAGGTGATCAACCCTTTGCTTGTCGATGGGCAGATCCAAGGCGGGATCGCTCAGGGTTTGGGACAAGCCCTTTTTGAAGAGGTTATCTATGACGAGAACGGCCAACTTTTGACGTCCAGCCTCATGGATTATCCTCTCCCTCGGGCCCTGGATCTACCTCGTTTGGAGTTGTCCCGCACGGAAACGCCCACCCCGGTCAACCCACTTGGAATCAAGGGCGTCGGTGAGGCGGGCACTATTGGGTCCACACCGGCAATCGTCAACGCAGTCGTGGATGCCCTGGCTCCCTTCGGCGTTACCGACATCGACATGCCACTCAAGCCGGAAAAGATCTGGCAGCTTTGTCAGACGAAAGAGCCTACGAAGGCGAGAGGTGGAAGATGATTCCGGCTCCGTTTGAATATGCAGCACCGCAAACCTTGGGCGAAGCGATTCGTCTCCTTTCCTCGGAGGGAGAGGAGGCCAAGCTTCTTGCCGGAGGCCACAGCTTGCTTCCGATGATGAAATTGAGGCTCGCCAACCCGAAAATCCTGATCGATCTGCGCCGGATCTCCGGCCTTAGCGGTATTCGACGGGAGGGCGATCAGATCGTCATCGGCGCTTTGACGACTCATTACGAGATTGAAAGTTCGGCGCTTCTCAAAGAGGTCTGCCCGCTTCTGCCGGAGACAGCCCGGGCCATCGGTGATGTTCAAGTGCGCAATCGCGGGACCATCGGAGGGAGCTTGGCTCATGCCGACCCGGCAGCGGATCTGCCCGCAGCGATCCTGGCTTTAGGCGGGGAGCTGCGGCTTACGGGGAGCGACGACCAGAGGTGGGTTAAAGGCGAGGATTTTTTTCTCGGACTCATGACGACGGCTCTTAAGCCCACGCAGATCATCACGGAGATCCGAGTTCCCGTTCTCGCGGGAGCCGTTGGGACGGCATACTTGAAAATCGCGCAAAAGGCCTCGGGCTTCGCTATCGTAGGCGTCGCTGTGTGGGTCAAGGTCGAGGACAAGGCGTGCACGGATATCGGGGTTGCCGTTACGGGCCTGGGGGCCAAGCCGTTCCGAGCCAAGGAAGTGGAAAAAAAGCTCTGGGGGAAAAGGGTCGATCACACCTTCTTAGATGCAGATGCTTCTCATGTGGATCGGGGCATCGATCCTCTCGATGACATCCATGCCTCAGCCCGGTTCCGTGCTCATCTCGCGCGGGTTCTCACCGATCGGGCGATCCACGAGGCGATCAGCAAAGCTACATCTCGTAAGTCCTAAGAAGCGAGTTGAGTTGTGGAAGAGCGGTATGACCAAATCTCGGTCACCGGCTTCGAGGGCAGGGTGACGGAGATCGATCTGCGCTACACGACCCTCGAAGCGGAGGACAAGAAATTCCTGATCCCAAATTCGACGCTGTTTACGAACCCGATCAGCCTACTGGGTAACCAAAGAAAAGCAGGACAAAGTGCCGAAAGGACTTCAAGGCCCGCAGGGAGTCCCAACGAGCAACTCGACCTTGAAGATTTTGAATAGCAACTCCCTCATATCCAGATGATGAGACCGATGAGCATGTTGATCAAGGCCAGGACGATCGCCGCGAGAATCGCCGTCGGAAAGAAACGGTCGATGGCAAATCCCGGCACCAGCAGGGCGGCGAGCCAGAGAATGAAGGCGTTGATCACGAACGTGAACAAGCCAAGCGTCAGAAAATTGATGGGCAGCGTAAGGATCAGAAGGATCGGTCGCACCAGGGCGTTGAGGAGACCGAGAACTAGGGCGGAAATGAGCGCCACACCAAAACTGGTGATGCGAATTCCCTTGATCAGCCGGGCAACGAGGAGAAGGGCGAGAGCATTCAACACGAGTGCGAGGATGAAACCCATACCAGCCTCCTTTGGTTGGATCCGTACGAGTCTGCTATTCCATCTTAATAAATCATAGTCACGTGGCTTTTGGCTACCCCAATCCTTTGCTGCGAAGAAGCGCAGGTCAAATGTCGAATGTGGGGCGACCGCTTCGACTGTTCCTCACTGGGACTGATGGGTCGTCCGAGGGCTGGATGGAAAAATATCCCCAAGCGAAGGCGAAAAATGTTGTCTTTTTCGGATAACATGGTAGAAAGTAGTGAGCGTGAAAAAACCCTGAGCTGCCAGGAGCTCCGCCGAATTTAAGATCACTCCAGCATTTACACTATTTTTCATCAGGTAACAGAGTGTCTTTGGACGACATCATCCGGGTCGAAGACCAGTTCTACATCTTAGCAACGTCTTCCGCTGCGGAGGATCGCGCGCGCGTGCTCAAGCACGGCGAGACTTTTGCGGTGTTCGATCGCTACGGCGACATCCGGCCTCTGGGTCTGGGTGAACAGGGTATCTATCATGAAGGAACGAGGTTCGTGTCTCGCTTCGAATTGAGGCTGGGCAAGAATCGCCCGCTGCTTCTGAGCTCAACGGTGAAGAGCGACAATACGCTATTGGCCGTGGATTTGACCAACCCGGACTTTGATATCGATGGAGACGTGGTGATTCCGCGCGGGACGGTTCATATTTTCCGGTCCAAGTTTCTCTTGCGGGGAGCCTGCTACGAGCGTCTGAAAATCTGGAACCACGGGCTTCTTTCCCTGAATCTGTCTTTGTTTCTCAGGTACGAAGCGGATTTCTCAGACATCTTTGAGGTTAGAGGGCTGAAAAGGGCGCGACGGGGTCGTCGCTTGGAGAATCGAGTCGAGAAAGGAAGCGTCTTTCTGCCCTACGAGGGCCTCGACGGCGTCGTGCGCCGGACCAAACTAGACTGCTCGCCCGCGCCCAACGAAATCTCCGATTCTGAAATGCGCTTTGATATATCCGCGGAGCCGAAGAGCGCCATGACGTTCTTTCTGACGATATCCTGCGAGTTGGGAAAGAATAATGTCAGACCTGTTTCTTACGACAAAGCTTTCAAGGAAGCGGAACGCGTTCTTCATTCAACCGATCACCAATTCTGCATGATCCACACCTCAAACGAACAGTTTAACGATTGGCTGAACCGCTCAGTCTCGGATCTTCAGATGATGATTACGGACAGCCCGAAAGGGCCCTATCCCTATGCCGGAGTTCCGTGGTTCAGCACGATTTTTGGCCGGGACGGCATCATTACGGCGCTAGAATTTCTCTGGGTCAACCCGGCCGTAGCCAGGGGCGTTCTGGCTCATTTGGCCGATAAACAAGCCAAGGAAGTGATCCCCGAGCAGGACGCCGAGCCGGGCAAGATTCTCCACGAAAGCCGTAGAGGGGAGATGGCGGCGTTAGGCGAGGTTCCTTTCGGGTTGTACTACGGCAGCGTAGATGCCACGCCTCTTTTTATCGTG
>DASYRN010000156.1:0-12181 GCA_036004365.1 Binatia bacterium | reverse complement strand
GCGAAGGGAATAAGGGCGAACCACCTGACGCGCACGCCCCTCTACCGGCGATAGCATGAGCAATGCAACAGCTCAGCCGAAGCTGCGGGTCGCTTTCGCGGGGGCTTTCCCCGGACGATTCGCCGATCGCGTTCAGGCTCTCTTGGATATCCCCTGCGACGTCACGTTGGCCGACGAGGCGGGGATCATTGCCAAGCTGGCCGACGTTGACGTTTTGGTCACTATGGCGTTCACCGCCGAGATGGCGGCAGCGAGCCGCCGACTCAAGCTTGTGCAAGTGCCGGGAGCTGGCCTCGATCGGATCGACCGGTCTGCACTCCCCGCCAGCGTCTCTTTGGCGAATGCGTACGGCCACGAGGTCGGCATCGCGGAGTACGTGATCGGGGCCATGGTGGCATTCACCCGCGGCTTCGCCCGCCTGGAAGCCGGGCTGCGGCAGGGACACTGGGAGAGCCAATGGGCGGTGTCTAGCCCGCCACCGCTCTGGCCCGAGCTGGCAGGGAAGACGCTGGGCATCCTAGGTTACGGTCGAATCGGGCAGTGTGTGGCTCGGCGAGCTCAGGCATTCGACATGGCCGTATGGGCAATCCGGCGTGACGTTAAGCGATCCGACAATCACGGACTGGCGTTCCTGGGCGGGCCCGACGCTCTGGAGGAGGTCCTGAAGCACGCCGATTACCTGGCCATTACTGTCGCGCTCACCGACGCCACCCGCGGTCTTCTCGGAGAGCGAGAGCTTGGATGGATGAAGCCCATCGCCGTTCTGATCAACGTGGCCCGCGGAGAGATCGTCGATGAGGCGGCGCTCTATCGGGCCTTAGCGCAGAAGACGATCGCCGGCGCCGTGCTCGACGTGTGGTATCAATACCCCAACGGTCCAGGCCCTACATTTCCTTCCCGTTACGCCTTCCATGAATTGCCCAGCGTGCTCATGACACCGCATGCGTCCGGCTGGACGGAGGGGATGCTCGAGGAGCGCGCGAACGTCATCGTCGAGAATATCCATCGGGTCGCACGAGGCGAACCCCCGGTGAATTTGATTCCGTCGTCGGAATAGGAAGAATTAAGACGACCCCATCACGAAGGAGAAACATTTACAGTTTGGCCGGCCGATCAATCAGCTCCTACCCAGCCTGCGCTCGAGACGTCGATTTCTTGCTCGTCCGGCCCTATACATTTCATCTCGTAGTAGGACTGGGGCTCAGTAGGATCGGTCGGTGTGACTTCCAGTCGATCAGTCAACGGTTTTCCTCCGAGACCGTTGATTTTGGCTAGGGTGGCGTGGACATTTTCTACCTGAAAACCTACGTGGTCGATTCCAAGCCGCAGCGGCTCCCCGTCTTTGCCAGTCTGAAATTTCAGGATGGCAATGTTGAGATGGCCGTCGGAGAGGTAAACTCCGCTCCGCCCCAAACCAACTTGCTTTAGGCCGAACGCTTCTCTATAGAAGGCAGCAGTTTTTTCCACATCGCGGGTTCTGATCGCAATATGCTTGATCCTAGCCATGATCTCGCCTCCTCTTGGCTTGCTTTCTTTCATCCTTCATCCTTCCGCCTTGCCTTAACTGACGCCGTCTACATGGCAACTGCCTCTTGGAATGTCAGCGGAGCCTCGTCCAAGGCGTGATCAAAACTCGCGGCCAGAGCCGCTTTCCGATTCGCGCCTGTTTCCGTCAGTTGGATGACACCTATAGCCGGCCTCTATCACGGCTCCACTTACGACTGCAACGAGAAAAGTTGCCTATCGTTCTTATTCCTGTTAGCCGCCCGAATGGCTTTGCAATTCGGAAAGTAACGATTGAAAAAAATTTGCCCGGCTGGAAGATCCAGTCGGGTGGTGTGGGATCAGAGATGTGACGGTTCGAAGTTAGAGACGCTTCTTAAGATGCCTCTGATGCGAAAGTCCGAAATTCATCCTTCATCCTTCATAATTCATCCTTGTTATGACGGCGGGCCTCCGCGCACGATGACAAAGCGACCTCGGCGGTTCTTTGCCCAGCATTCTTCGGTAGATTCCTTGCAAGCCGGGATCTCCTTACCGTAACTGATTGTGGATAAGCGATCGGCTGAAACGCCAAGATTTACGAGATAATCTTTCGATCCGCCCGCGCGTCTTGCTCCCAAGGCCAAGTTGTATTCGTTCGTGCCGCGCTCGTCACAGTGCCCCTCGATCTGCACTGTTGCCGACGGATTGTTGTAAAGCCAATCCGCATTGACTCTGAGAGTTTCCCGAGCAGCCGTATCCAGATCATCACGATCAAAGGCAAAATATACGTCTTTCAGAGGACTCGATGCGGGAGTCGCCGAGCTCTCACCTCGTCGCAGCTGGTCAAGGCTACCAGATCCGCCGGAATCGACGGGTGTCTCACGAGAGGCCGTTTGAGATTGTCCTTGTCCTACCTTGTCGGAGCCGGCGGACCCGGAGAGTGGGTTATTGACAACATTGGTCCACTTTCGGGCTGGGAAGTTCCCGGTGCTCACGGGAGATCCACAGCTTACTAAACCGCTTAAGCTGATGAGAGCCAGTGCGCCCCAAGTCAAAAACAAACTCTGCCGGTCTTGAAACATATTTTCATCCTTTCACCGAGTCACTGGTAAATTTCAAAAGAACCCGCAGCCACCTTCTCGCCGCCGATGTAGACGTCTACCTTATAGGTGCCGGCATCCCAATCTCCCGCACTATGGTTACCCACACCGATCCAGTGATCAGACGAAGTCCAATCCGGTTCTATCCGGCCCCTGTACTCCTCGATTCTGAACGTTGTTCCGTTCCCGCGGCTACAGATTAGAGTAATGGCAAAATCGATTCTTTTTTTGGGTTGGGGATGCTCGACGTGAATTTCCGTGTAAACCGTCCTAGTCGTCGTCTGTGCGAAACGGCGTTCATACGTCCTCTTTTTGCGAAGTTCTACATCGGAACGGCCGCTTTCAAAAAACTGGATCTTTGTGATGCGTGCGTTAACTGATGGAATCAATTCGACGTTAGCTTGGACAATCTTAGGCTCAGCCACCGAGGGAGCGGTCTGCGCTTCTGTGATTGAAGAGCTGCACCCCGTGGTTGATGAAAACAGGAGTCCGAGAATCAGTAGCGTACAAGATCGTTTCAAGCCGAAAAACATTTGTCCCTCCTGATCTTAGCTCTGCCTTCACGAATGAAATGCAATCAGAAGGCCAAGAGCGGGTTTCGCTGAAACCATAACGCTTTCAGGGGCTTGTCTTGACGGAAACCTGGTTCAGTAACAAAAGTGGCCAGACACGACGAAATTTTGGCTATTTTATCTTGATCCGTTTTTTCCGCTCTTCCTTTTTATCTCTTATCCTTTATCCCTCATCCCTTACTTAGGCGGCAATTCTCAGATCGTTCATTTGTCACGAACACGATCAGGTTTTTGTTTTTTCATCCTTCATAATTCATCCTTCATCCTTTTTTAGCATGGCCTAAACGGTTTGAGTTGCACCGCGAGATTTGACGCTTCAGCCTTACTCGCGGAAAGTAGTCGATTTTCATTCTTCTAGTCAAGAAAAATTAGTGGCATGTCCCCTGAATTCACTACCTTCCGCTTTCATCCTTCATCCTTGTCTTCCCTGTTGCCTCTTGCCTGTTTTGTTGCCTAATGCCTAGTGCCTTTTGCCTTCTTCAGAGACCTTCTCCAAATTTGGTTAATTAAATGCAACAATGATCCAAGGAGAAAAAAATGTCACAGCAAAACCCATCGATCTGGCTCGTTACCGGCTTTCTTTCCGGCTTCGGCCGGAAGCTGCCAAAACTGGTGCTCGTCACATTGTTGATACAGAGCCTACCCTTGCAGACGCAGGCGCAAGCGCCGCGCTCGCCGACGCCCGAGCCGGTGAACGGGGCCGTCCGTGCCGAGACCGTCGCCAAAGGACTCGAGCATCCGTGGGGGCTTGCTTTGCTCCCTGACGGGCGCATGCTCGTCACCGAACGTCCGGGGCGGCTCCGCAGCGTCGGACGGGACGGCCGCCTCTCCGAGCCGCTTGCCGGCGTGCCAAAGGTTTTCGCCCAAGGCCAAGGCGGGCTTCTTGACGTGGCACTGAGCCCGAAATTTCCTCAGGATCGGATCGTCTACCTCTCGTTCGCCGAACCCGGTGAAGGCGGCGCAGGCACCGCCGTGGTCCACGGACGGCTTGGCGAGCGCGGGCTTGAAAGCACGCAGGTGATCTGGCGCCAGCAGCCCAAGGTGAACGGCTCCAATCACTGGGGCTCGAGGCTCGTGTTTCGCCGCGACGGCACGCTGTTCGTGACTTTGGGCGAGCGCTTCAACTATGCCGAGAAAGCCCAGGACCTTTCGGTGACACTCGGGAAGATCGTGCGGATCAACGCGGACGGCTCGGCGCCGCGCGACAACCCGTTCGCCGGCCGCGAGGGCGCGCGGCCCGAAATCTGGTCCTACGGCCATCGGAACGTCCAGGCCGCTGCGCTGCACCCTGAGACTGGAGCGCTCTGGACCGTGGAGCATGGGGCGCGCGGCGGTGACGAGCTTAACCAACCCGATGCTGGCAAGAACTACGGTTGGCCCGTCATCTCCTACGGCGTTCACTACTCAGGGGCGAAGATCGGCGAAGGCACGGCGAAACCAGGGATGGAGCAGCCGGTCTACTACTGGGATCCAGTGATCGCCCCTTCCGGCATGGTTTTCTACACGGGCGACATATTCGCCGAATGGAAAGGAAATATCCTCATCGGCTCGCTCAACCCCGGGCTTCTCGTAAGGCTGATCATGAAGGATGGCAAAGTCGCCAAAGAAGAGCGCTACCTAGGCGATCTCAGAGAGCGCATCCGGGACGTGCAACAGGCATCGGATGGATCGCTTTACCTCCTGACCGACGCGCGCAACGGCCGGATCATTCGGATCACTCCGACGGCGCGCCGCTGAGCAGTCGAGCAAGCAAGCCGCGAAATGTGGCAAACCCGCCGGGGCCCTAGCGAATTCGCTATTCGGCGTCACCCTTGGCTAGTTGTAGTTGTTCACTGCCCGGTTGGTTCGATACACAAAATTATTATATCTTTGTGTATTACCTGTTTGGAGGAAGCTCATGCATAGAACCAATGTCGAATTGGACGAGAAATTGGTGAAGGAGGGAATGCGACTGTTCAAGAAAAGGACAAAGAAGGAGCTGATCCATTTCGCTTTGAGTGAACTCATCCGCCGCGAAAAGGCCAAAGGGATTCTGGAGCTCGAAGGCAAAGTCCGGTGGGAAGGGGACTTGAGAGAGATGAGAAAGCCGCGGTTTGCGGATACTCGTTGACACGTCCGTCTGGATCGATTTCTTTCGCGGGACCTCCTCGCGTGAGAATCTTCTTTTCAAGGAATGCCTGCAGCGGCGAGAGCCGATCGCCCTTACCGGAGTCATTGCCCAGGAGATTCTCCAAGGAGTTCGGGACGATTCGCAGCATCAGTCGATTCTAAATCACCTGCTGTTGTTTTCGAAGATCGAGATCGAGTTCGCCGATTATCTGGCGGCAGCCGACATCTACCGCGGCTTGAGCAAGAGAGGGCTTACCATCGGGAGTCCTGTTGACTGACTGATCGCGGCTCTGGCCATTAAGCACAAAGTTTCTCTTCTCCATAAGGACTCCGACTTCACGATCATTTCAAAGCACTTTACCTTATCGACTTTTCCATAAGAAAGGGATGATATTCGCACTTTCGTAATTCATCCTTCATCCTTTTTTAGGGTGCGTCGTCTCTTCCACTTGAAATAGATTTCGTTACAATGTTGTGAGCGCTCATGCATTACCAGACTAGAAACGTTTTCTTCGGAACGGGATCCATGACCCCCGCGGTGAAGGCATTGATCGTCGTCAATGTCATCGTCTTTGTTCTTCAAGCCGTAGCGGACAGCTCCTTCGTCATCCTCTTTGGCCTGGTCCCGTATCTCGTGTGGCACAAGCTTTATATCTGGCAGATTTTCACCTACCAGTTTCTTCACGGCGGGATCTTTCACATTCTATTCAACATGCTCGCGCTCTGGATGTTCGGATGCGATTTGGAGCGGCGATGGGGAAGCCAGTTTTTTTTGAAGTACTACACGATCTGCGTTGCGGGCGGGGCGATCTTCAATGTGCTCTTATTGCCCGGTCAAACCGTGCCCAGCATCGGCGCCTCGGCCGGGATTTTCGGAATCCTGCTTGCCTACGCGCTTCTGTATCCCAACCAAATCGTCTACTTCTACTTCCTTTTCCCTATCAAGATGAAATATTTCGTGATGATCATCGGGGCGATCTCTCTATATACGGTGGTCACCGCGGATCAATCCGGAATTGCTCATTTCGCCCATTTGGGAGGGATGGCGGTCGGCTACGTTTATTTGCGTTGGGGCAATCCGTGGGTCTGGCTGGGGATCTATTGGGATCAGTATCGGCTTCAGCGCCGCAAGCGGCGCTTTCGGATCATCGACGGTAACAAAGACAAGGATTCTAAGCCGACGTTGCATTGAGCCGCGTTCCCTATTGCCTCTTGCCTAATGCCTGTTTCCTTCTTCGTTCATCCTTCCGCCTTCATCCTTCATCCTTGTTTTTCAACCTCTCGCCTCACGCCTCATGCCTCGCGTCTGTTGTTGCGGGTGCCTTTTTTTGCCTTTTTACTTTTTCCTTTTGCCTTTCCTATTGCCTCTTGCCTAATGCTTCTTGCCTATTTTGTTGCCGGTTGCCTTCTTTCAGGAGGTAGGCAAGTCTGACCGTTTCTATGCTATTGGCATTTAAAAATTGGACATTTTTAACCGTCTTCGTACAACGTTGACTCTCCCCATCGCCGAAATACTTAGGAAATGGAAGAGGTCTTTGACGATGTCATTGGCATCTCACTTGCTTAATTGCGGATCTTTAAATAAACACTGTGTCCGGGATCGTTCCGAAAAGTATTCTCCATGCGGCCCAAATCCTTATGCATCCGACTCATCGTGTTCCTTATTTTGCCGGGGTGTTCTTTATTCCTCTACAAAGATCAGGAGATCCGAGCGCCGGAGGTCGAGACTGATATCCCCGCAACGCTGCCTGACACAACAGAGAAGAAAAAGCCGGGCAAAACTCAAGTGGGCAAAGCTTCGTGGTACGGGGCGAATTTTCACGGCAAGAAGACTGCCAGCGGAGCCGTATTCGATGCCAACCAGCGGACTGCGGCTCATCGGTCGTTCCCATTCGGAAGCAAAGTGAGAGTAACTCGGCTGGATAACAATAAATCTGTAGAAGTCGAGATCAATGACAGAGGACCCTTCGTCGGCGGACGCATTATTGATCTTTCCCGGGCCGCCGCGGCAGTATTGGGCATGATGGAAGAAGGAGCCGTAACGGTTCGTGTAGAATTGTTGGATTCTACATCCGCTCAGCAAACCGCAGTTCAACCATAACCATTCCACGAACGTACCGATCACAATCCTATTGCCTATTGCCTCTTGCCTTCTTTTGCCTTTTTACTTTTTCCTTTTGCCTTTCCTGTTGCCTCCTGCCTGGTTGCTTTTTTTGCGTTTTTACCTTTTACTTTTGCCTGTTGCCTAATGCCTACTGCCTTCCTCACACTGCTATGGCTCTTGCTTTTTCCCGCGGCTGCATTTTCGCAGGCGCCGTTCTATCAAGGTAAAACCATAACGATTATCAATGGCAACGATCCCGGGGGCACCGGGGACATGCGCATGAGAGCGCTGATGCCATACCTGAAAAAATACATTCCCGGCGAGCCAACGCTGCTCGCAGAGTTTATGCCCGGTGGAGGCGGTCGAAAGCTCGCAAACTACATGCATAAAGCCGCGCGTCCTGACGGCCTCAGCATCGGCTTCCCTCCCGGCAGCTTCATCACCTACGCGGTGATGGGGGAAAAAGGCGTAGACTATGACATCGGCAAATTGATCTTTCTCGGCTCCCCGGAGAGCACCACGCATTATGTCTTTCTAACCCGGAAGGAAGCCGGCATAAGCAGTATCGATAAGTTGAGGTTGGCATCGAGCTTGAGAATCGGGGCTCAGTCCATCGGCCATACCATCTACATCGTCGGGCGCCTCTTCGCCTATATCCTGCGTCTCAAAGACCCCAAGTTCGTGGTTGGCTACTCCGGCCCCGAGGTGGACATCGCTCTGCTGCGGGGTGAAGTGGACGCGAGAGCGAATATCGCCGACACGATTTCACGGCGAAACCCGGAATTTATCGACAAGGCGCTCGTGGACTTCCATGCGATTATCGAGGTTCCGAAGGGGGACAAACATCCACAGTTTTCCAATTTAACTGAGCTTGATCGTTTCGCTACATCAGAGAAAGATCGCAAGGTCATAGATCTGTTCCGCTCGATGAGGCTTGTGGGTTCGCCCTACATTGTGCCACCGAACACCCCGCGAGAGCGGGTGGAAGTCTTGCGCGCCGCCTTTCAAAAGGCGTTCCATGATCCGGAGTTTCACAAGGATTTCAAAAAGCTAGTCGGCGACGATCCGTCTCCTTTGGCAGCGGAAGAGATCGAGCGGGCCATCCAGGGTCAACCGCGCGAAACATCCATCATCGAACTGTTCAAACAAGTAACCGGTTCCGCCCCGCTTCCTCCCTCTTAGTTGCCGTTGCGCGGGAGAAACCGATCCTTCGGCGTCGCCCAGGACGGGCTAGTCGGAGGCGTACTCTCTAAGTGTTTCTGGTTTCGGGTATCAGGTTTCGGGTTGGAACTCAAAACTAAAGACTTGAAACTCGAAACTGCGTAAGCGCATTTGAGCCTTTTTCACCAGCCGAAAAACCGCAGGCTGCTCAAAAAGATCTCAGAGGCGAGGCGCGCGAGAAACCGACGAGCGCAGGCGTACTCTTTTCGTACGTCGAGCGAGGAGGTCGGGCGCAACGAAGCATATGACGCTTTTTGAGCAGTCTAGTGGATGAACTCCAAAGCGATGGAGAACGCGATTAGAAAGATAATGATCCATTCCAGGAACTCCATGCGCCGGTTCGAGGCCTGATCGGAAATTTTCTCGTAGATGCTTTCCAGAGTCTGCAGTTTGCGCAAAATGCTCGAATCCCATTCGTCGAGATGAAATCGTCGATTGACCATCCGGTAGACGCGCGCCAGGTACTGATCACCGACCAGCTTCAGCGTATTATTCACTCCCTCGAATAAAGTGGTGTTATCCACTTGCAATTCAGCCAAGCTGCGCAAGTCGGCACCGTACGATCCGAAAATCCACGATAGACTCCACGTACGCCGCACAAGCGTCTCGTAGGCCTGGTCCAAGGCGCGATCGAGCTTTTGATCGACGTAGCGCATTTCCAACAATTCTACATTGGCGAACTCGAGCAGGGCGCGGACATCCTCGCCCTCGCTGTCGACTAACAGCGCAGCGTTCCAGTCCACGACCGTGACGTCGTTGACGCCATAGGAGACTCGCACCGCCAGCGCGTCCTCGATCTCCTGATCGGAGAGCGCTTGGCGCTCGGCACGGAGAATCTGGGCGATCTGCCGCGCGTGTTCCGCACAGAATAGGCTGAGATCAATCGGCTCGGCGAAGCTTTCCACATGGAAAACCACGTAATCCTCGACGACCGGCGACGGATGCGCCTGGCTTGCCGCGTCGCCGATGACCTTCAACAGTTCATCGACCAGTAGCCGCGAATTGCGCAGCAGCGCTTCATTGTCGTAAAGCTCTTCACTGAGGACGAGAAGATCTTCAAAAGGCACGTCGATCGGGAGAGTGTAGATGACGGAAACCGCGCCGAAATCGTAGATCATGAGATCGACGCTCGAACGCGTGGCGCCCTTGCCAACAGCGAGCGGCTCGGTGTCGCGGCTCGTTCGGACCGGCGGCGGTTGATACTCAAAGTAACTGGGTGTGCGCCGCTTGTGGGCGATCGTCGGTCGATCGGTCGCCTGCTGGATCCGGCGTTCGGCCTCTCCGAGATCGATGGATCGCGCCGCGTCGTAGGCGAAGCTCATGTAGCATAATCCGCTTTGAATGACAGGGGACTTGATTGGCAGCGGTTTTGAGTCGGCAACCGTCATAAATGAAATTTAGCGCGTCATGTGGTTAATAGCGCTCTTCCCCACTAGTACAGAATAACTACTTTAAGTAAAGAACGCCTGATTGTTGTTGCCTTTTACCTTTTTACTTTTTCCTTTTGCCTTCTTTCATTGCCTATTGCCTGTTGCCTGTTTCATTGCCTGTTGCCTTCTTCGTTCATCTTTCCGCTTTCATCTTTCATCCTTGTTTTTCCACCTCTCGCCTCTCGCCTCATGCCTCACGCCTGTTTTTGTTGTCTACTGCCTGTTTCAGCCTGAGGCTGATCCGCTCCGCCACAGTTCTTTGGCGGATGGCGGAGCCTTTCCTATTGTGTCCACAAAACTGACGTTTTTGTCCTGAATCTTCTTTACCATCAATTCGTTTTTCATAGAAAAAACAACGCCTTTTGTTCTGGCATATGGCTTGCTCCAGACAGCTGTCCGCAGGCAATTCCGAAATTAATTATAGAGAGGTCTTTATGGGAGCTGAGGAAACCAGACACGATTTATGGCTGAAAAGAATCAATACCTGGATAGCGATTCTTGGCGGCTCAGTCGCTTCGATGGCCGGGGCCTACAATTTTTATCCCTCTTTTTTCCCTAGTGCTCCGGGCGACATCGCGGCTGTCGTCCGCGCCCCGAACGGCGCGCCTGTTTCGCGCGCACATGTGGAGCTTTTGACGTCGCAAAATGTTTTGCTCGGCACTGCGGAGACGGATCGCGAGGGCCGTTACGTCAAAAAAGAACTAGAGCCCGGCAGTTACGTTTTGAAAGTGAGCAGGGGTGGCTTTGAGCCGGAGGTCGCGACGGTGAGCATCGCTTCGAAAAAGACCACGGATTTGGAATTCGTTTTGAGATCTCGAAGCCGCGCCCAAGCCCCCGCGAGTCAAGCCGCGGCCAACCCCCAAGCCCCGGCCCCCGGCAGTCCCCTTCGCTCCGCCCTTGAAGAAACCGGCGCATCCTGGATTAAAAGTTTCAGCAAATCCGGGAAGTGAAACTCGGAAATAAGCCGTTGTGGACTGCTGGCGACTGAATTTTAGCAGCTAATTGCCCAACAGTTTCTTCATCCGCTCGATGACCTCTGGCGGCTGGGAAATCACCTCTTTCGCCAGTTCTGCCATCTCCTCCCCGCTGATCGCATCCACCACCCAATTTCTTTTCTTCAACTCTTCCAGCAACGCCGGATCTTTGAGCGACGTGTGATAAGCGTCACGCAAGATTTTCACCCTGTCGGGCGGAACGCCCGGCGTGGCCACCATCGGCCTGCCAAAGACCGCCGGGGCCAGCAGCACCGTGGCCACACGCTGGCTTGCATCGGGCGTCTTGTATTGGTCCATCAACTCGTAAATGGACGGCACATCAGGAACTCTTGCATCGCGTTTCTTCGCCGTTTGCATGATCGGCCGAATAAAGCCCTTCTTATGCCAGGTTAAAAAGGGCTCGCGTGCAAAATAGGTACTGATCGTCAGGTTGCGGCAGTGCACTTCGCCCCGCTCAATTGCAAGGTCGATTTCGCCGCCCCCGGGGTAACCAGTCACGATGTTGAATTTGAGCCCCATATTTTCATCGAGAAACTTTGGGATGTAATAGCCGGATGTGCTCGTTCCGGTGGCGCCGCACTTGGGCGGCACCGCGGCCTTGCGGACATCCTCGATGGATTTGTAAGGACTATCCATCCTCATGATTAAAATAAACTCCGTCTGCTCCGGCGTGCCGATCCAGGTGAACTTCGACCAGTCAAACTGAACTTCTTTGCGCCCCGCAAGTTGGTCGAAATACATCGAAGGACCGAATGTCCCCATGGTCAGACCATCGGGCTTCGCAACAGCATAAACGTAGTTGGCGGCGATCACGCCGCCCCCTCCGGGCATGTTCTGAACGATGAAGTTGGGATTTCCCGGGATGTACTTGCCCATATGCTGGGCGAAGATTCTGGCCCATAGATCATAAGCATCCCCGGCAATATTGCCGACGACGATCCTGATAGTCTTTCCTTGATAGAAAGGAGTCTGAGCTCGGAGGTTGGATACCGACGCCAGGAGAAACGACAGCGCAAGGGCAAAACTTTTCATATCTGCCTCCCGACCGAGCGGAACCTAGGCGTTAGTCCCATCAAATCCGAAATCCGAATATCAAAATCCGAAACAAACTTGTTTGGTTTGGAACTTGCTGATTTTGGGCCATTTGAAATTGTTTCGAATTTCG
>DASYRN010000155.1:0-6993 GCA_036004365.1 Binatia bacterium | reverse complement strand
CTCAGGGCTAGGTAGCTCGATGGCGTTCTCTTGTTCCAAAAAACGAATGTTCCTAGGCGCGTGGGCCGCCAGCTTAATGTTGAAATAGAGCAGCAGGGAAAAGAGCCCGCCAAAAACCAATGCCAGCAGAAGTTTAAAGGTCAGGGTAGTAGTAAAGATCTCGGTGTAGCCAACCTCCTGAAACCAGAGCCAGTCAGTGTACAGAGAGATCGCTTGACCAAAAAATAGAACGAGAAGGAAAAAGACAAACAGAAAATAACTCGAAAGCCGCCTCATTCTGAATCTCCTTCCATCATCAGCCCGGAGCGAATCCGTGAGATCGTACAGAACGCCGCAACGAAAAACAACTAAGCCTTTAGAGTTGAAAAGGGCTCAAATGGGTTCTCTTGTTAGGGAGGTAAAAAAAAGAGGTGGCCCCGGATTCATACCGGAAAGCCACCTCTTGAACAAACAACAGAAATGACGAAAAGCTATGCAGCCGCCCCTACTTTTGGCCGCCACTTATCAAACCGACTTTCGAGCTTAGTTAGAAGCTCCATAGAGAGCACCCCGGTTATAGCGAAGATCAAGATGCCGACAAAGACCTTGTCGGTTTGGAAGGTCGCGCCAGCCACCGTAATCATAAAGCCAATCCCTGCAGTAGCTGCATAGAGCTCCCCAACCAAGACGCCAATGAGCGCCCTGCCAACCCCCAGTCTCAAACCGGTGAGGATAAACGGCACCGTGGAAGGAAGGACGACGCTCTTAAAAATCTGCCATTGCGAAGCGCCAAAGCTTTTTGCAGCATTGAGCAGATGAATGGGTGTGGTTTTCACCCCGTCGCGCGTGTTGATCAATATCGGAAAGACAGCGCCTAGAAAAATGATCCCGACCTTGGAGAGGATACCAATGCCCAACCAGATAATGACCAGGGGCAAAAGGGCAATACGCGGGGTGGCGTTCATGGCGTTGATAAATGGATCAAAGATGTAGGACATCCTTTTGTACCAGCCACACGCGATGCCAAAGGGAACGGCGACGATGACAGAGAGGAAATATCCCCAGCCGAATTCGACGCCGCTAACATAGAGATCGTTATAAATTTCGCCCGAGGCGAAGAGCTGCACGGCGGCCTTCCAGATCAGCGAAGGCGCGCTCATGAACATGGGATTGATCAGTTGAAGGGTATTGCCGACCAACTCCCATATCGTAAGGAACAGGATAACGGCGCTTGTGCCCAGGATCTTTTTCTCCTGGTTAAGGTAGAATTTATAAAGGCTCGAAGCCTCTGCTACTTTTATGTCTAGCAGGGTTTCTTCCTGAGCCATATTCTCATTAGCCATATTCTGCCCTCCTATTGTGAGCCCGAATAGTGACGCATACGTACCAGATGGTCAGGGGGTATGTCAATACACTATCAGAATTATCTCACAATGCGACGTGATCGTGAAGAGTAGACCCCTTAACGATAGCGGCGGGCCGACGAGTTCCTTGACAACCGGTTCAGGATTAAATAGTTTAACTTAAAATATTTCATATATTTAAGAGTATCTTAAAGGAGAGAACATGAAACTTCTTTTCCTTACCCCTCCTATGGGAAATTGGGCCGCCTGGGGAGAGCGGCACTTGGCTGCAAACCCTTTTTATGCTCAGCTAGCCGCCTTTATCCGGGAGAAAAAAGCCGCCGAAGTGGATGTGCTCGACTGCCGGGCCCTCGGGCTCAATGACGAGCAAATGATGCAAGAAATCGGCAAACGAAGGCCGGACGTGGTCTTTTTCGGCACTCTTATTGCCGCAGCCGGTGGAGCCGCGCCGCTCGCGCGCTTCCACGCCACCATGAAGGAGATCAAAGAACGGTGGCCACAAACAGTCACCGTCGGAGGCGGAATTCTCTACACAGCCATTCCAAGAGAACTGATGCAGGATAATCCGCAGATGGATTTTGCGCTGGTCGCCGTATTCGGTGACGCGGAATATACACTCTGCGAGCTGCTGGAAGAGCTAAAAAACCCTTCTCCCAACTTCGAACAAATCAAAGGGCTTTGCTTCCGCAAAGGCGATGCGATTGTGCTCACGGCGCGCCGACCTTTTATTACGAATCTCGACGAGCTTCCCATGCCCGCCTACGACCTGTTCCCGATGGACCGCTACTATGGGTACTCCATCATTCCCAATTACAATGAAGCTTTGACTTCAAGAGGCTGCGAGGGCGCCTGCCATTTCTGCTACGAGTGGTGGCTTGTGGATCAGCGCAACCCGCGCGACTTCACCTCCCATAGAACCCGCAGCGGCAAGCAAGTCGCCAACGAAATGGAGCTTCTTAACCAGAAATACGGCGTAAAGGCCCTCACCTTCATGGACGACGACTTCAATTCGGATCGCCAAAAAATGGTCGAGTTAGTGACCGAGCTTGAAAAGCGGAAGCTCGATCTTAGCTGGTTCTGCCTGGGACGAGCGCAGAACTTCATCCGCGACGCCGACCTGATCCCGCGGCTGCGGAAAGTCGGCTTGTATCAGATCTTGATTGGAATCGACGGAGGGACGGACGAGGAAATTGCCGAAGCCCGCAAAGGCCCGATGAAGGTCGGCGTGAAGGAGCTAAAAGAGCTGATCCAGTATCTGCGTCAGAACGATATCTCCACCATCAGTACCTATCTGAATGGTTTCTGGGAGGATGACGAAGCCAAGATCCGCCAGCGCGCGCGGGCGGTCGATGAGATCGATCCAGACATTATCATGGTCCAGCTTCTCAATCCCATCCCGGGCTCTCCCATCCATAAGCGAGCTCTCAAGGAAAATCTCGTGGAAGTGAAAGATTTAAGCCTCTGGGACATCGAGCACTCGGTCATGCCCACGAAACATCTCACGCGCAAGCAGCTAGGTGAGCTTACTTCCTGGGCTCTTCAATCATTCTACAGCAAGCCAGGCCGGATCGAGCGCATCCTAAACGGCTATAGCTCTCCCTACGTCCGCATGAAGTTCCTCTCCTTCAAGGAAAACGCGGCGAGATACGAAAAGGGTGCAGTGCAAGACGCTGCCGCGATATAAAAACCTATGCCGGAGAATGATGCCAAGCCCCTGAGCGGCAAGGTCATCTTAATCACAGGGGCGAGCCGAGGCATTGGAGCGGCTGTGGCGAAGCGGGTAGCCCAAGGGGGCGCCGCGGTCGTCATCAACTATCTTCGGAATCGGGACCGGGCTTTGGAAGTTCTCGGCCGGGTGGAGCAAGCCGGCGCCAAAGGCATGGTATTCCAGGCCGATGTGACCCAGCTCAAAGCGGTGGAAGAGATGGGACAGGCAGTGCGAGAGAAGTTTGGCGGCGTGGACGTTCTCGTCAGCAACGCCTATTTTCCTTTCGAGGTCAACACCATCGAAAAGCTCTCCTGGGAGGGATTCAAAAAGGCGCTCGAGGAAGAGATTGGCGCGCTTTATAACCTGACTCGCGTCTTCGTGCCCTCGATGAGCGAGAAAAAGAAAGGCAAGATTATCGTCGTGAGCACCCGTTTAGCGCAACAGCCGCTCCCAAGGTTGGGCGCCCACGCGGCGGCCAAAGCCGCGCTCGAGACGATGGCCAATACCATGGCGATTGAGCTCGGGCCTCTTGGGATCACGGTCAACGTCGTCACTCCCGCCCTCACGCTGACTGACGCCTCCGCCATCATGCCGGAGGAATTTAAAGAAAGAGTCCGCCGAACCAGACCGCTGCAGAAGCATCTTTACCCGGAAGAGATTGCCGGAACCATCGCGTTTCTCGCCGGTGATGAAACCGATATGATGACGGGGAGCCACATTCTCATTACCGGCGGAAGCCATCTCCAGCTCTGATAACCGATGCAAAATGTAAATTGCAAAAGGCAAAATGTAAATTTGTTCTGAGAATCCGATTCCCGTAAAGCCTCCTCATTTTGCATTTTTCACTTTGCACTTTGCCTTTTACATTGAAATTAGAAGATGCTTACCCTCGATGAAATCGTGGCGCGGCTTAAAGAGATCGCCGGCCCGCGGTTTGTCTCCACGAACCCGATAGACAAGATCAACTACCAGCACACGCTCGCCTACGGCGCTTACAAGGCTTTGCCGGACGTCATCGTCCGCGTCGAATCCGATGAGCAAGGACGCCACCCTGTTCCTCAAATCCTAAGCTTTGCCAACGAGCATAAGATTCCCATCGTCGCCAAGGGAGGCGTCGGCATGGGGATCAGCTCCCCTTTAAAAGGTGGCATTCTCCTGGACATGCTCGGGATGGACAAAGTCCTCGAGGTCAATCCCACGCTTCAATATGTCATCGCCGAGGGGGGCGCGAGCGTCTACGCCATCCATCACGCACTGAGGCAGCATGGTCTCATGCTTCCTAACTATGGGAGCTATGGCCCCTCCGTCGTCATCGGCGCCATGGTAACCAAGGGCGGAGTCGGCTACGGCATGACCCGTTACGGCCTGATCGCTGATCTTGTCATAGGATTAGAAATCGTTCTCCCGAACGGCACTGTGGTAGGCCTGGGAGCGCTGGCCAATAGGCAAGCAGAGGTCGGCCCTTTTCAGAAATGGGTTCACCTTCCGGATCTCCTCGGGCTTTTCACCCAAGCGGCCGGAGCTCTGGGAATCATCAGCAAGGTCTGCCTCCGAGCCATTGAGGGAAGAAGAGAATGGCTTCATGATTACTGCTATGCGTTTCGCCGCGAGCAGTTGGAAAATGTTCAAGAGGCTCTGCTGCAACTGGTTAAAGGCGAAGTGGTCTATGACATTCATTTTACCGACCGCTGGCAATACTATTGGCCCATGGAAGAAGGGCTATACGACAAGATTAAGATACCCGAGGATGCGTGGTTTTTTTTAAAGACCATCCTTTTTGCGCGCGATGCGGAAGAACTGGCTTATAAAGAGAAGAGAATGAGGACAATTTATGAGAAACAAGGCGGAGTCGACGTCCCGGAGATCGCGGAGAAAGGGATGGGGGCAAAAGCGCAGGAGCATGGCCTTTATGGTTGGCCGGATTTTCACATCATGGGGCCGGATGGCTGGTGCAGCACGGTGGTGCGTCACACCGGCATGTTCGCTGTGACGTCCAAATTCTATCCCCTGACCGCTTTAAAGGAGATGTACGAGTTTGACGAGGCAGCAAAAAAAGAGTGCGGCCTTTGGGACCCGGAGCACTCACCCCAACACGACAGTTACGTAACTCGCGATCTCGCCATCAAAGAGGAATTTTTCGTTTTTTATAATCCTTACGATGATGAGGATGTTGCAAAGCTTCGGCGCTGGATGGTGAAAATTCACGAGTTCAGCAACAAGAAAGGCGTGGCCTGGACCGCCCCGACCCTGAGCACCAAAGGACCTTATCCTTACGAACGATTGGGAAATGCCTATGATTTGATCAAGGAGATTAAGCGCTTTGTCGACCCCAATAACATCTTAAATCCGGGAGCACTTCTTTAGCAAAAATGTTTGGAGTAATGGAATAATGGAGGGTTGGCTTTGAAATTCACCGTGACCCTGTCACTCCACCATTCCATAACTTGCCGGTTGGATGAGCCTTGCGGGTGGCAAAGGAAAAGAGGGTGACGGCTATGAAAAAGGACTATTTCGGCACAAGACTCACGCCTCAAGAATCCGCAGCGGTCGTGGCTGAACTCAGAGAATATCTCATGGGTCTTGTGGATCGCTGGCTTCTTAAGGGACGGTTTCACAGAGACCTCGAGCAAGGGACCCTTCCCATAGAGGCGATCCGCGTCTTCTGGCAGAACTGGTACGGCTTCGTCGCGGAGATCAATAATCTTCACGGCTGCGCCTACCAGCGTCATCTCCCCTTCTTCAAGCGTTACCCTGAGCTCCAGCGCCATTTTGCCGCTCACGTGGCGGATGAGATGATCCATCCGAAACCCCCCGGCCACATCCGCATCGTGCTGGAGCAAGGCAGGATCTTCGGTCTCAAAGACGAAGACATGATCGACTATGAGATGCTGCCTGAGTGCCGCGCGTTTCTGGAATATTACCGCGGCACTCTCTACGAAGGGACCATGGCCGAGTGGTGGGCTTCGTTCTGTGTCGAGGAAGGAGTCGGCCACTGGGCGCGATTCTTTGGTACTGCGCTGCGCAATGCCTATAAGATGTCCGACAAAGAGATCGTCTATTTTACCGTCCATTCCAAGGCCGATCTCGAGGAACACGATGAGGTCATGGGACATGCGGATCTCGATTGGATGGTGCTCAGGAAGATCTTCGAAGAGGGGCGAGGTGACTTTAGGCCGGGATCGAGTCCTGAATACTGCCTGCGCATGGGCACCGCCTACTTCGCCTGGTTTTTCGAAGGGGTCTACCAGTTCATCAAGAAAGAAGGGCTCTATAGCTTGTGACCCAGGGCCCGCCGAAAAATCCCAAAGCTGCGCTTTCACCTCATCCTCTCCTTCGTATCCTGGGTGATTTCGGAAACAGCCGCATTCTCGATGCGGCTCTCGAATACGATTTTTTCACCCTCATCCACCGGGGCTTCCGTGCGCATGAAGAGATCGCCCGGCAGGCGGGAACCGACGTCCGAGCCACCCGCATCGTTCTCGATGCTCTGTCGGCGATGGCTTTGGTGGAAAAGCATAACGGAGAATATTTTCTTGCCCCGATCAGCCAGACGTTCCTGGTCAAAGATACGTCCTCTTACATCGGAGATTTCCGTCACGTCGCTCTCTCTCTATGGGATGGCCTCGCGCATCTCAAGGAGACGCTGAAAACGGGCCAGCCTCTTAGCCGGATGGACACTGGAGAGGAGCTTCAGGTCTGGGAAAAGATCGTCCTCGGCATCATTCCGATTGCGGAACCGGTTGCGGAAGCGTTATGCGATATCTTGGCGATAGGCGCCGAGAGAAAAGGGCTTCGGGTCCTCGATATTGCGGGAGGGTCGAGCATCTTCGGCATGACCTTCCTCAAACGCGACCCCTCGGCTCAGATCACCCAACTGGACTGGCCCAATGTCAATGCCGTCGCAAAGAAGCTCAACCGTGAGCGGGGCTTCGAAGGGAGGAT
>DASYRN010000154.1:0-4069 GCA_036004365.1 Binatia bacterium | reverse complement strand
ATAGATGACCACCTGCGCTTCCTCCAAGCACCTCTTACCCTTGAGCGTAATGAGCTCAGAGGCTCCTGGCCCTGCGCCGACAAGATAAACCTTGCCCGTGGGACGAGATTCTTCGCTTCTTCCTGGAGCCATGATCTAGGGTCCCTCTTGCAGGGTTTGGCGCTGTTTGGAGGCGACAATCTGCTTTCCGCCGCGCCCTAGGAGATTTTCTGCCAGCTCCTTTCCCAACGCCTCGGGCTCCGTTGCGTTGCCCACGACATCTGCTCTCAACAGCTTTGTCCCTTCGATATCGGCCACGACTCCCATCATCCTAATTTTTCCTTCGTCAAGCCACGCCCGGGCTCCGACAGGTATCAGACATCCTCCGCCCATATGCTCCAGAAACGCTCTTTCGGCTCGGATTTCCAAAGCCGTGGGCAAATGATGTAAAAAAGCAATCTCATCCTTTATCGCGTCTCCATCCCGGATCTCCAATCCCAGTGCTCCTTGAGCCACAGCACTCAGGCAAATCTCGGGAGCGAGATACTCGCAGATGCGTTGATCCAAACCCATTCTCTTGAGGCCCGCCGCCGCCAAAATAAGTGCATCAACGTCACCGCGATCCAACTTCTTTAATCTTGTATCGATATTGCCTCGAATCGGCTGAACCAAAAGATCTTTTCGGTGGTGTAAAATCTGCGCCTTGCGACGAGGGCTTCCCGTGCCGATCCGCGCGCCTGAAGGCAAATCCGTCAGAGACGAATAATTCAAACTTACCAAAACGTCGCGCGCATCCTCCCGCTGCGGAACCGTTGCTATGACCAACCCTGCGGGGGTCTCGGCCGGAAGATCTTTCAGTGAATGAATGGCCAGATCGATCTCATCCCGCAAGAGAGCCTCTTCTATCTCCTTGACGAAGATCCCTTTTCCCCCGATCGCCACCGCCGGAGTGTCAGGAAAGCGATCTCCGGTGGTCTTAATGACTATAGTTTTAACTTCAAGCTCAGGAGACTCTTCCTCAAGCTTCCGCTTCACCCATGCAGTCTGAGCCCGAGCCAAAGCGCTCCCGCGCGTGCCGATACGAATCGTTTCCATTCAGTGCTCGTTGCTCTCAGTAACGATCTCTCTTTTCCCACCGCCCGAGGCGAAGGAGCCTGAGGGACGAGGAAACCGAAACGAGAAGGTTGGAGCAGGCCCCTACAGCGAGATAAGTCACCCTAACGGGGACTGGGTGGCGGCTCTCAAGGCAGAGACCCATTTTCCTCGTTCCGAAAGCTCCCTTTGCCGAGGGCCTCACTCACTTCTCATCTAGACCGAAGAGCTTCTTCAGCGCATCGATATAGAGAGCTTCCTCCTGATCCTCGGAAAGCCCTTTTAAACGGGTGATCGGGGCGTGAAGAATTTTGTTGATCATGGCCGAAGTCATCTCCTCAAGCGCCTGCCTTTCTTTCTCGGAAAGCCCCTTGAGATTCGTGCTCAAAGACTTTTCCATCTCTCGTCGGCGTATCTGTTCCAATCGACCCCGCAAGGCTACAATCGTAGGCACCTGCTCCAAAGACTCCAGCCAGTGAAAAAAGTTGATCACCTCCTCATCCACGATCTCCTCGGCTTTATGGATCTCTCTGGACCTCCCTTGAAGATTTTCGACGGCCACATTTTTGAGATCGTCTATGTTGTAAAGATAGACGTTGTCGATCTGGTTGATGGCCGGATCGAAGTTGCGGCGATCGCCCAAATCGATAAAAAACATCGCTCTCTGTTTTCTCTCTCTCAAGACCGCCCCGACCGTCTCTGGTCCCAACAGCATTTCGGGAGAGCCCGTGCAGCCGACAACCAGATCGGCGAGACTGAGATAATGAGGATAATCTTCGAAGCGGATGGGGCTGCCGCGAAACTGCTCCGCCAGTTCCAGCGCGCGCTCAAAAGTTCGATTGGTGACCATAAGGCTCCTCACTCCGTTTCGCTGAAGATGGCGCGCCACCAATCCGCCCGTCTTCCCGGCCCCGATAAGCAGGACGGTTTTGTCCTCGAGACGATCGAAAATCCGTTTGGCCAGATCCACTGCCACTGAACTTATCGAAACCGCTCGACTCGCGATGCCCGTCTCCGTCCGGACCCGCTTGGCGACAAAAAAAGACCGGTGGAAAAGCCGGTGCAAGACCGTCCCTATGGTTCCCGCTTCCTGTGCAGCCGAATAGTAACCCTTAAGCTGCCCGAGGATCTGGGGTTCACCTACCACCATCGAATCCAGACTGGCGGCAACGCGGAAAAGATGACGCACGGCCCCGTCTCCGGAGTAAATGTACAGATGTTCTTCCAAAGGACGTCCCCGCACGGATTCTTGCTCCGCCAGAAAGGCCTTGACATCGCGCAGAGCGACTCCCTCTTCCGGAGCCGCCGCCACCACCTCGACTCGGTTGCAGGTGGAGAGGATCACCCCTTCCTTAATCGAAGAGAGAGCGTGGAGCCGCCTTAGAGAATCTCCCAGCAAGGAACCGTCAAAGGCCACCCGTTCACGCACCTCGACCGGAGCGGTGCGATGATTGAGCCCCACGATGATGATTTGCCGATACACGACCTACTCAAACCTGCCGCCGTGCCGGCTAGGAAAAATGGAATCGCCGAGGAGGAAATAGCCCAATACGACAACAAACCCAACGATGGTTAGCAGCGCCGCTTTTTTTCCCCGCCACCCACGTGCAATCCTCGCCTGCAGCAAAGCTCCGTAGAGCAACCAGGTCAAAGCCGATGAGATTTCCCGCGGTTCCCAGGACCAGTAATTCCCCCAATTGATACGCGCCCATAGACTGCCAGTGATAATGCCCAAGGTCATCAGAGGAAATCCCCAGACGAGAAAGATGTAGTTGAGCCGGTCCAGCGTTTCCAGCGATGGGAAGCGGCTGTGCAAAGCTGACGACTTCTTGTTTTTCAACTGGTACTCCTGCAGCAAGTACATAAGACTGACCCCAAAAGCCAACGCGAATACGGCATTGCCCAAGAAAGCTAGCGTCACATGCAGGGGCAACCAATACGTCTTGAGTGCTGGCGGCAGCTCTTCTCCGCCTGTGCCGAAAGTAAAAGCAGAGAAAGCAATAAGGAAAGCCAAAGGTGCAATGAACGAACCCAAAACGGTCAGGCGGTACTTTATCTGGACCAAAAGATAGACTCCCACCATTAACCAGCTATAAAAGGACAGAGCCTCGCGCAGCTGTGTGACCGCTGGATAACCGACTTGAAAAAAATGGAGCGCCAGGGCCAAGGAATGAACGACAAACCCAGCTAACAACACTGCGGAGGGAACGCGCGGTGAGGAACGCTCAGGGCGAACAAGATAGAGGATGTAACTCGCGGTGGCCAATAGGTAAACGACGGCGGTCACCTTTAAAACCAACATATCCATGACTGGGGAGATTATAGCCTAAACCCGAGATCACTCAAACGCTGCTTCCGGCCCACAATTCGGCCTAGGAGGGCCTCGATCTTTGTTCTATCTCCGTCTCTGAAATACTTGAGAAGAGGAGAGCGAACGAGCTGCGTGAAGATTCTATGCCGCTCCGATGAGGGAAGCGAGCTGGCCATCAACTTCTTCCGCAGCGACTGCAGAAACCTGAGGGCTCTCGCATACTCCGGGCCGAAGCTTTGCTCGAGCTCCCCGCGTAATTTCTTGGCCAACGCCGGGCTTGCCCCGCCGGTCGAGATGGCCAGGATCAAATCGCCCCGCTTCACAATCGCGGGGGCTATGAAATTACACAGCCCGGGACGATCCACGATATTGAGTAAAACCGCGCTACTTTTGACCCCAGCTGCGATCAAATTCTGTGTCGAAGAATGATCGGTCGCGCCATAGACGAGAAAATAGCCTCTCAGGTCTCCCTTCCGGTAGCGCCTGGGCAGATGTGTAATCCTCTTCTTGTTAACAAGACGCCGCAATGACGAAGTCAATTCCGGGCTAATGACAGTCACCTGCGCGCCGGCTTCCACCAAGCCTCTGACCTTCCGTTGAGCAACGCCTCCTCCGCCCACAACCAAACACCTTCTCCCTTGCACATCAAGGAAGACCGGATAATATTTCATGGTGAAACCGGGAGAA
>DASYRN010000153.1:0-4788 GCA_036004365.1 Binatia bacterium | reverse complement strand
GTCTTTACCCAGATACTTCTTTGCCAAGAGATCGATGTGTGCGTCCGCCCCTTGCTCGGTGATCTCTGCGACCTCGCCACGCACCCCCAGGTAGCGATACGGGTTATCGGGATCCACAATCGCCAGCGCGACCTTCTTATTGCGGCGCATATTCCTGTCCTTGACGCGCCCTTTGGCAGTATTTATCCGGATATGGTTCCCATCGTAATCCCACCAAACCGGAGTGACATGCGGGCTTCTGTCAGGCATCACTGTCGCCAGTTGGGCAAAGGCCTTCTTGTCCAAGAGATCTTTGTAGCTGTCGGGGATCGTCGCGGCCATAAACATTCCTCCTTGGATGACATATGAATTCAACAAAAATAGTTCGTTAACTCGCGCAGCTCATTAACGATTATGTCTGGCTTCGCCTCTACTAGCTCTTCTCTTTTTCCCAATCCGTAAGTCACGCCACAGGTCAAGACGCCCGCCCTTCTCCCGGCCTCGATATCTATTTCACCATCCCCGACGATGACGGCCCTCACGGGCTGGACGCCAAAGGATCTGAGCATCTGTATCAGCGGCTCCGGATCGGGCTTTCTCTGCGAGACGGTGTCGCCACCTAAGATCGCATCGAAGCAACCTTCGATACCCAAGCCTCTCAGGACGGACACCGTGAACCGGTGGAGCTTGTTGCTAACAACCGCCTTTCTCTTATCGCTGAAGTAATCCAAAGTTTCCTTGACATGAGGATAAAGAACCGTTGTGTCTAAAAGGTGATCTTCATAGCGGTTGAGAAATACGTCCAGAACTTCCTTGAATCGTGTTTGAAACTCTTGCGGCAAGGAGCTGCGAACGAGATGCTCTACCCCCCGACCCACATGGCCATAGATGACTTGATTTTCGAGAGGTTCAAGGTTGACGTAAGAGCGCACATAATTAACCGCATCGGCGAGATCCCGCCCTGTGTCCGCCAGTGTTCCATCCAAGTCAAACATGATGAGTTCGACCTCTTTTCTCATCAGCAATCCGCTCGTAAAAAATAGACTTATAGGAACAACCTGTCAATGTTTTAACACATTATTGTCGCTGGCTCTTGCAATCCTACCGTGGTTGGAACTATCATTAAAGAATCCCCCTACCCTTCTATGGCCCTACGCCAACAGTACTTTCAGAAACTGGTCGAGAGCTGCCCTGACATTATCATTGCCGTTAACGGCCACGGCATCATTACCTTTTACAATGATGGCGCCAGACAAAATCTCGGATTCACACAGGAAGAAATGCTCGGGAAAAGTGTTTTGGAGATCTATCCTAGCTGGGAAGAGGCCCACAAGGTCATGATCGCCATGCGGTCGGTGGAGTATGAAGAGAAGGGAAAGATACGAAATTTTGAGACGACCTTCAAAACGAAAAGAGGTGAACTCATTCCGGTCGCTATCTCTGCATCCATTATTTATGACGACATGGGCGCCGAGATCGGCTCTATCGGCTTCGCCAAAGATATTCGAGACATCCGACGCCGAGACCAAATGGCGACCCTGTGTGAAATTGCTGTCGGCCTTTCTCACGAAATCAACAATTCTCTGGAGGTTCTCGTCAATCAAATTAGCCTGATCCAAAAATACGTGCGGCGAGTGTCCACGGACGAGGACTATATCGTCGAATCCGAGCGCCTTGAGTCGGTCGAACAACAGGCGAGAAAGATCCAGGAAATTACGCAGCGCATCGGAGAGATGGCCGACGGCGGAGAATACGGAACGAAAGAATATCTTGATGGACGAATGATGGCGGATCTCGGCGTAAAATGCCGAGTACGAACGGACGGTAACCCCCAGAGCCCTGGGGACGGCGGCTTGAAAGGACTCCGGTTGCTGGTGGTGGACGACGACCTAGGAGTCTGCTATTCGCTGAAGGATCTGTTAATGCAGGAAGGTTGCCTGGTGGAAACCGCAACATCCGGCAAGCAGGCCTTAGAGCTCTTCGAGAAGGAGAAATTTGATCTCATACTGAGCGACGTTGTCATGCCCGATATGGACGGCTACGAGCTTTACTGTGCAGTCAAGGAAAAGGCTCCGCAACTGCCCGTCATTTTGATGACCGCCTTCTATTACGATAAAAACCATGTCATCAAGCGCAGTGTTCTCGAAGGTGTTAAGAGCGTAATCTTCAAAAAGCCCGTCGATCCTACCAGACTCAAGAACATGATCATCGAACAGTGCGGCCGAGCCGCATCGGCTCGAAAAGGTCTGGAGTCCAAAAATCCGCGATCGGGATCCGCAGCGCCCGGTCGAATATTCACGTGACGAAAGAAGACTATTACAACCAAGGGATGGGTTTTTTCGCCGACGGCAAGACGACCGAGGCAATGGATGCCTACAAAAAGGCCTTGGAACAGGACCCGAACTATGCCGATGCCCTTCACGCCCTATCCATGGCCTACGCCAATGAACATAGGCTGGATGAAGCGATAGAAGTCGGGAAAAAATTGATCGAAGTTAGCCCCGAAGACGAGCTGGCTTACACGAGCCTCTCCATCTTCTATCAAAGGAAGGGGATGATTGCTGAGGCCGAACAAATCGGGGCCAAGGCTCGAACCCTCGGTTGGAAGAGACAACTCGCAGAGAAAAAACTCCAGAGCTCTTAGAAAGTCCGTTCTTTTCTCGCCCTCTAATTCCTACGCGGAAGACCTGCATCTAAGCCGTCTGACCGGTTCGGCTGAAGAAGCGGTTTCCAGTGAAGAAACTTTTCCCAGGGGTCTTGAAGTCTGCAGAGTCGCCATGCTAGAAAACCTTCAGCCGCACGGGGGTGCCGCAACTCGCGAGAGCCATTCCCGAGCCGGCTTTACTCAAACGTAGAGAGAAAGCGATGCCAGAGTTCAGTCTCGAACTGCTAACAAACGACGCGTTAAAGCTGATGCAAAAGGAGCTGGATGAGCTATACGCGACGCTCGGACTGCAATTATTGGCGCGCAATCTTCCCACCGGCGCATCCGGAATTATGAGCTATCTTTCCGCGGTGAGAGAGGCAGCCGAGCAGAAGACCGCTTCTGAGGCCCTATCATCGGTGCCGTCTCTTACCGAATGGGTCAGAGGTTTGGGCATTATCTATGAAGAGCTCATAAGGCAAGGCGCGCGCTTCCTATTGGAATCCCGGGAGGAACTGCAAAAGTCGTTGCGAACCGAAATCAATCTCCATCTTCCACCTCAAAACGATAGCGCGATCCAAATTCTCATCCTACTGGTGGAGAAAGCCCTGAAGCTGCCTCGTGGGTTCGAACCGATTGCCGTTACAGTTGCCGTGATTCTTAACAAGACGGGGTTGCGCAACTTCCTCGATCAAAAGAATCTGAATATGGAAGAAACTCCGTCTAATATCATAGACTTAGAGGAAGTCGTCTTCGAGCCAAGTCTGTTGTGGAGATAAGAAACTTCGGAACATGGGAGAAATCCTTCAGAAACTGCTCAGAATTCCAAATGATAGAGGACAGACCGAAATGATAGCAGGGGCAATGGCCATTGAAGAATTGGCGAAGCTGCTTGCCGACGAAGCGCGCTTGGACGAGAAGATTCGGGACACCGAAGTCGCTCTGTTCCATATCAAGAAGCAAATTTCTCAGTCTTTGGTGCAGCGCTATGTGAGTGTGGTGCAGCGCTATGTCACAGTATCAGAAGAAAAAATTGAAATGCCGGAGGATCTTATGAAACAAGAACAATCGTATGAGCGTCTCTTGCATGCTCTCCAAGAGATGAAAAGCGAGATCGTCAAACAAATACGACCCGTCGAAGAGCAAATTGTCCAGAGCAGCCTCAACCATTTGAGGCAAACCTTTGAACAGGAAAGCCACAGGCTCGGCAAATGCCTTGAGGAGATCGATCACAAGCTGCTGGATTGCCGTAAACACTTGGAAGAGTACGACCGCATCCGCTCGGCTCTCCACACGATCAATGAACAGCTCTCCCGGCTCGCAGCCGAACCTCTACCCGTAGGCGACCAGCTGCCCACCCACGATCTGGGGGAGATCATCAGGAGCCGGGTCGAACACTTAAGGTCTCAGGGTCAGATATAGCCTTCCGGTCAATGGAAGGCGGTCCCTCCGTCCACAAGCAGCACTTGGCCGGTCATCATGTCGCTGTCGGAGGAGCTCAGATAGAGGACCGTCCCCACTAGGTCTTCTGGAAACAGCCGCTTTTTCAGGAGCCGAATCCGAAGAGAATTTGCGTCAACCGTGTCCCCGCGCTGTAGGTTGGCTTCGCTCAAAGTCTGCCCCGGAGCGATGGCGTTGACGTTGATGTTGTGCTCGCCCATCTCGCGCGCCAGCGAGCGCGTCATGGCGACAACGGCGCCCTTCGAGCTCACGTAATGCAGAAAATCTTCATTCCCCTTGAAGAAGGTGCTGGAGGTGACGTTGATAATCTTCCCCTGTTTCTGAGCCTTCATGTACGGCGCGACCGCCTTGACGCAGAGGAAGATGCCGCGGACATTGACCGCCATCAACTTATCCCACTCCTCGACCGTGATCTCCTCGAATGGCTTGCGCACTATAGTCCCGTACACCGCGGCATTGTTGACTAGAATATCGATGTGGCCGAAGGTGTCGGCCACCCTGCGCCCCATCTCCTTTGTTTGACCCTCGTCCGAGACGTCGACGACCAGCGGCAACGCTTTGCCATCCTGATTGACGATCTCCTTTGCCACTGGGTTTGGATCCAAAATATCCACCACCGCGACTGCCGCGCCCTCTCGAGCCAATCCGCGCGCATAGGAGGCGCCGATTCCCTGCGCCGCGCCGGTCACTATGGCCACTTTGTC
>DASYRN010000152.1:0-38709 GCA_036004365.1 Binatia bacterium | reverse complement strand
GCTGAGAAGTAGTCCAGCGATCGAGGCCGCATTTTGCAGCGCGCAGCGCACCACTTTGGTAGGATCGACAATGCCGGCCTTGACCAGATCTTCAAATTCCTCAGTAGCGGCATTAAAGCCATAGGCCCCTTTGCCATTCTTGATCTTATCTAGAACCACGGCGCCCTCGGCGCCAGCGTTCTGGGCAATCCAACGCGCCGGCTCTTCCAGAGCTTTCTGCACAATTCTCACGCCGACCCTCTCGTCATCCGAGACTCTCATGTTGGCCAGAACCGTGCTGGCGCGGATTAAGGCTACGCCGCCACCAGAAACGATCCCCTCTTCCACCGCGGCCCGTGTCGCGTGCAGAGCGTCTTCTACCCGAGCCTTCTTTTCCTTCATCTCCACTTCAGTAGCAGCTCCAACCTTGATGACGGCCACACCGCCTGCCAGTTTGGCTAGCCGCTCTTGGAGTTTCTCTCGGTCATAGTCGGAGGTGGTCTCTTCGATCTGAGCCCGAATCTGATTGATTCGACCTTCAATCGCTGACTTCTTGCCGGCCCCTTCTACAACCGTCGTGTTGTCTTTGTCCACAATGATCCGCTTGGCGCGGCCCATATCCTTGAGTGTGACATTCTCGAGCTTGATTCCCAATTCCTCAGCGATCATCCGTCCATCCGTCAGGATGGCGATATCTTCCAGCATAGCCTTGCGCCGGTCACCAAAACCGGGAGCTTTGACTGCGACGCATTTGAGCGTGCCGCGAATTTTGTTCACGACCAGTGTCGCCAATGCCTCCCCTTCGAGTTCCTCGGCGATAATCAGCAGAGGCTTACCGGTCTTTGCCACATTCTCCAGTACCGGCAGGAGATCTTTCATGCTGGAGATCTTCTTCTCGTGAATGAGTAGATACGCATCCTCGTAGACGGTCTCCATCCGTTCCGGATCCGTCACAAAATAGGGTGAGAGATAGCCTCGATCAAAGCGCATCCCCTCGACGAGATCCAAAGTGGTTTCAAGCCCCTTCGCCTCCTCGACTGTAATGACTCCCTCTTTTCCAACCTTGTCCATCGCCTCGGCGAGGATATCGCCGATGGTCTTGTCGTTGTTGGCCGAAATGGTTCCTACCTGAGCGATTTCCCCTCTGTCACGCGTAGGCTTGGAAAGCGACTTGAGTTCCTCGACCGTCTTCTCAACCGCCTTGTCTATCCCCCGCTTGATGCTCATGGGATCGTGCCCTGCGGCTACCATCTTTAAGCCTTCGCAAAAGATGGCCCGGGCCAAAACGGTCGCGGTCGTAGTGCCGTCGCCGGCGACGTCGGAGGTTTTGCTGGCAACCTCCTTGACCATTTGCGCCCCCATGTTTTCGAACTTGTCCTCGAGTTGGATCTCTTTAGCCACCGTAACCCCATCTTTGGTTATGGTCGGGGCACCCCAAGACTTTTCCAGGACGACGTTTCGCCCTCTGGGTCCCAAGGTCACAGTCACCGCATCGGCCAGGACATTAACTCCACGGAGAACTTTACTCCTTGCCTCCGCGCTGAATTTGACTTCCTTTGCAGCCATAAGTCTTCCTCCTTATTCAATAATTCCGAGGATATCCTCTTCACGCAGGATAAGATGCTCCTCGCCGTTAAGTTTGATCTCGGTTCCCGAGTATTTACCAAAGAGAATCTTATCTCCCGCCTTTACATCCAACGGGACAACCTTTCCGTCCTCATGTTTTCCCGGGCCGACTGCAACCACTCGGCCCTCTTGAGGCTTCTCCTTGGCGGTATCCGGGATGATGATTCCGCCTTTGGTTTTTTCCTCTTCCTCGAGCCTCTTAATGATGACCCTGTCATGCAGGGGGCGAATCTTTAGAGCCATAAAACCTCCTTAATGAAAATAAAACGCAGTTTAGCCAATCGATGCAGAACAATTGCGAGGGAAATTTAAACCTGCTTCTGCAAACGTCAAGGGGGGAATTTTAAAATTAGCGATCCTCTATTGCTTCGAAGCTTTAGCAAGGCTCCGTATAAAAGCGATAACCTCCCGGATCTCTTTTTCTTTGAGCTGCCCATTCCAGGCTGGCATGAGCGACGATTTTTGCACCCCCTGACCTCCCTTAGCGATAATGTCGAACAAGTACTGATCGGAGTGCTTGCTCATTATCTGACCATCTGTATGGTCGGCTGGCTTGACCGGTAGCGACGCCGCTGCCGGTCCGTCCCCCTTGCCGGATTCCCCGTGACAGCCTGAGCAATAGGTCAGATATATTTTCTTACCCGCAACCTGGTCCTGGGCCGTAATGGTTTGGCCGAACGACAAAACGAGCATTGCTGAGATCATGAAAAAGACCGCACCCATTTTCATGGTTTCCCTGTTGCGTCCCCACTTGCTTCTCACTACTTATCACATCGTATGGAAAATAGAAGGACCGCCGCGAGACCATCTACACTTTTGCCTTAAACGGTGATATTCATCCAGAAAAACCCGGGAGGCGCTATGGCGGAAAAGCCAATCAAGATTTGGGGCAGAAAAGATTCATCCAATGTTCAAAAGGTTCTCTGGTGCTGTGATGAACTCGGCCTAACTTACGAGCGCATCGATATCGGGGGCCGCTTCGGAGGGAACAAAGAAAGGCCCTATCTCGATCTCAATCCCAACGGGCTCGTACCCACCCTTGAGGACGGTGGCTTCGTTTTATGGGAGTCGAATAGCATCCTGCGTTACCTAGTCGACAGGCATGGCCAGGGAAGGCTGCTCCCCTCTAGTCCGGAAGGAAGAGCCAATGCCAACCGCTGGATGGATTGGCAGTTAACAACCCTCGGGCCGGCGATAACCCCTCTTTTCTGGGGTCTGGTTCGGACACCAGAAGAGAAGCGAGATCAAGCCGCTATTCAAAGCGCGCTGGAAAAGACTGGAAGAGCCTGGCAGATCTGGGATAATCACTTGGGAAAAAACAGCTACGCCGCAGGAGATGCGTTCACCATTGGAGATATCCCACTCGGTGTTTGGGCTTACAGGTGGTTTAAGCTACCCATTGAGCGCCCCGATCTGCGCTCGCTCGGAGCTTGGTATGACCGTCTTTGCAACCGGCCAGCTTTCCAAGCCCATATCATGATCCCTATGACGTAAGGGGCGGCTCCTAGACTGGCAAGACGTACCTAAGTATTCCGCGGGCCAAAGGGAGAAAGCAGCCTCCGGCTAGCTCCCCATTCCGGAGCGCTTGTCGCGCAATTTTTTTAACAGCTCGTCAAAAGAGGCATTGGCCAGAATGCGGTTGAATTGAGAGCGGTAGTTGTTGACCAAGCTGATATTCTCGATCACCACGTCGTAGACTTTCCAATCTGTTCCCACCATGTGAAGCTTGTAATTGACAGAGAACGGCTCGCCTTTGCTCGGGACAACCTTCGTATCCACGTCAGCGAATCCTTGATCTATGCGCTCGCGAACAAAAAGTATCTTCTCATCCTTAAACGATTCGACCTTACCGACGTAAGCGGTCTCCACAAAATCGGAGAAAACCGCCACGAATTCTTCCTGCCTAGCTTTCTGATTTTTCCAATGGCTTCCCAGTGATCTACGTGCCATCTCCGAAAAATCAAAACGGGGAAATATGGCTTGGCGAAGCATTTCCCTTCTCTGTGCTATTTTATCTTCTGTTCTAAGTGCTGGATCGCGCAGAATCTCGACAACTCGATTGACGGTCTCTTTCACTTGCTCCTCCGCCATTCCGGCAATGGCGGAGCTACCGCCCCACAAGAGTGCAAGCGCCACAAACACAGTTGCTAAGAGTGTGCTTCCAAATGCCATCAAAGCCTCCTTAAGATGCGACACTGATTTTTATTTTGGCCCCAGACGCAAGGCGGGTGCCAAGGGTGCTCGAAGAACAGTATCCTAAGCTAGCGGCAATTTTGCCTTTTTTTCTAAGCCCTTAGCTTTCTCAACCTTGGCTATGGAGCAGGAAGGATTGATCGGAAGAGTTCAAAAGTGACACAAACGTTACGCATGTGGACAGTCGAGCAAAATCTATTTTATTCTGCCGCTCTTGCCACCTCAATTTTCGCCATCTCCTCAATGAAGGTGATCACCCCGGAATGATCTAACTCTCCACGCCCCATCACCTTCATCGCGTTCATGATCTGGTCCAAAATCGAAGTGAGCATCAGCGGCACTCCATACTCTTTTCCTGTGGCAAGCGCGATGCCGAGATCTTTTTCATGCAACCGGATGCGAAACCCTGGCTTAAAATTACGCTCCAGCATTTTTTGCCCGTGCGCCTCCAGGACGCGCGATTGAGCAAACCCGCCGAGAAGTACCTGCCGTACTTTCACTGGATCGACGCCTGCTTTTGTCGCTAGCACGAGCGCCTCACTTACCGCCGCAATGGTCAGTCCGACAACGACTTGGTTTGCCGCCTTCGTCACCTGCCCTGCGCCCGCTTCCCCCACATGCACAATGTTTTTGCCCAAGACCTGGAATATCGGCATGGCCCGCTCGACCGCAGCAGCCGAGCCGCCGATCATGATGGAGAGGGTCCCGCTAATGGCGCCGGCCTCGCCGCCGCTGACAGGGGCGTCGAGCATATCCAGGCTTTGCTTTCCAGCCTCTGCGGCAAGACGGCGCGCAACCACCGGTGAAATGCTGGACATGTCGATCAGCAGGCTTCCCGGCTGCGCGCCTGCAAACACGCCGCGATCACCGGCGTAGACTTGATCGACCTCGGGCGAGTCAGGCAGCATGGTGATCACAAGTTCCGCCTGTGCGGCAACCTCCTGCGGATGACTGGCAGCTTTAGCACCTTCTTTAGCCAGTTCGTCTACGGACGGCCTGCTCCGGTTGTAGCCAATAAGGGAATACCCCGCCTTGATCAGATTGCGCGCCATGGGTTTTCCCATGATACCCAGACCAATAAAGCCAATGATGGGTTTGGCCATACAATTGTCCTTTCGAAAATTTGCTTTTTTATCCTATTTTCGGCGGACAAACACAACAGCCAGCCCTTGGAAATCCTTCACTCAGTAGAAAAACGGCTCCGTTCCTACTTTATAAAGAATCTGAGCGACTGGTTGGTATACTGGACCAAGGGGCCCCAGTAGAGGCCAAAGAGGACAGTCAGCGCGCTGAGGACTCCAAGAAGAAGCGAATTGTTGGCGGTCATCGCGACCGGCTGATCGGTCGGCTCGGGAAAGTCGAGAAACATGGTTTTCACGATGCCCGCATAGTAGTAAAGCGAGATGACGGTGTTGATGATGGCCACCACGGCCAGAAGATAAAATCCTTCCTTGATCACCGCGGCAAAGAGAAAAAACTTCCCTATAAAGCCCGCCAGCGGGGGAAGGCCTGTGAGAGAAAAGAGAAAGATCGCCATGCAGACGGCCGGAATGGCGGCGCCCCGCCAAGCCAAACCGCGGTAGGCGCCGATCTCTTCTTTCCCGGTCTCGTTGGCGACCATCACCACCACCAGAAAGGCTCCTAGATTCATGATGAGGTACACGACGACATAAAAAAGCACCGCCTTAAGCCCATCGTTATTGAGCACCACGAGCCCCATAAGGATGTAGCCTGCGTGAGCGATGCCCGAATAGGCCAGCAGCCGCTTGAGGTTCTGTTGATTCAAAGCACAGAGGTTTCCCAGGGTCATCGTGACCATGCTCACGATGAGAAGAAAATGTGGCCACTCTACGCCTGAAATAAAAAGCCAGTCCCCTCCATCGGCCAAGCGCGATACCGCAGGGAAAAAGAAGCGCATCAAAATGGCCGTCCCGGCGGCGTTCGAACCCACGGAAAGAAACGCCGTAACCGGTGTCGGTGCCCCCTGATAAACATCCGGCGACCACATGTGGAACGGGACAAAAACGATTTTGTAGCCGAAGCCGGCCAGAATAAAGACAAACGCCATAAAGAGACTTAGGCGATTAGGCTGGCCTTGGAACAAAGCCGTGCTGATTCCTGCATAGTCCAGCGTTCCAGTCATCCCAAAGACCCAGCTCATCCCGTAGATCATCGTCCCGGAAGCCACTCCCCCATAGATGAGATACTTAAGAGCGGCCTCTGTCGAGCGGCGGTTATGCGGCAAGAACCCGGTTAAGATGTAGGAGGTGATGCTCACCAATTCCAAGGAAAGATACGCCATGAGCAGATTGCTGGACGAGGCCATGAAGAACATCCCCAGAGCGGAGGTGAGAAGGATCGTGTAGTATTCTCCCTGCTGGATCTCTCTGATTTCGCGGCAGCCGAGAGACATCCAAACAACCAGCAGCGCGGCCAGCAAAGAGACGACTTTGAAAAAGAGGCTAAAGTTGTCCAGGATAATCATCCGGTGAAAAAGGTAACCTGGCGTTGTTCCGTAAAGGTCGAAAGTAGCCCAGAGGGAGAGAAGTGAGCCGGCAATGGCGAGAAGCGCCAAGCCTTTTTTGCTCCTTAGGACCAGATCCAGGAGGATGATGAGAAGGATGGTGCCTGAGAGGATAGCCTCAGGGTAAAAAAACTTAAGGCTCTCAAGATTGCCGAGGTCCATAAGAGTTAAGAGAGATGCGGGATAACAATCTCGTTGAGCTGATCCAAAGAGGAGCGCAAGAGATCGAGGACGGCATGAGGATAGACGCCGAGGATGATCACAATGATCCCAAGCGGGACGAGAGTGAAGAGTTCTCTTCCGTTGATCTCAGGGAGCGACTTATACTTTTCATTGATCGGACCCAAATAAACGCGTTGAATGGTCCATAAAAGATAGCCTGCCGTTAGAACCACCCCGCTCGCCCCTAGAATGCAGAGGACGGCATATTTCTGCCAGGCCCCGAGCAGGACTAGAACCTCGGAGATGAAACCGGAGAGGCCCGGCAGACCCATCGAGGCGAAAAACGCCACCGCCGTCACTCCCGTATAGACCGGCATGATAGCGGCCAAACCACCAAACCCTTCAATGTCGCGGTGGTGCGCCCGATCGTAGATCACGCCGACCAGGAGAAAGAGCATACCTGTGATCGTCCCGTGGTTGAACATCTGGAGCACCGCGCCGTTGATCCCTTGGGTCGTGAAGGTTGCCATGCCGAGCATGACATATCCCATGTGGCTCACGCTGGAATAAGCGACGAGCTTTTTTAAATCTTTTTGCGCCATCGCGCAAAACGCCCCGTAAATAATATTCCACGTCCCCAGCGCGCCCAAAAAATAATAAGCGAGATCCGCCGTGGCCTCCGGGAGCATGGGATAGTTGATGCGCAGGATCCCGTAGGTGCCCATCTTGAGCAAAACGCCCGCAAGGATCACCGAAATCGCTGTCGGGGCCTCCACGTGAGCATCCGGCAACCAAGTATGAAAGGGAAAAGCAGGGATCTTGATGGCAAAGCCGATGAAGAGAGCCATCCAGACCACATGCTGAAAACCCCAACCGAGTCGATCAAAAGGCCAAAAGGCCAGAGCCGATGTCCCATACTTGCTACTTTGGGCAATGAGTTCGGTCATGTCGAAGGTGTAAGGCTCGCTGGTAAAATAGAGAGCGAGGATCGCAATCAACATCAGGACGCTGCCGAACAAGGTATATAGAAAAAATTTAATGGCGGCGTATTCCCTGCGTGGTCCGCCCCATATCCCGATTAAGAAATACATAGGCAGGAGCATGACCTCCCAGAAGATGTAAAAAAGAAAAAAATCGAGCGCGACGAAGACACCCATCATCCCGGTATCCAAGAGGAGAAAGAGTGCAAAGTATCCCTTAACCCCTTTGTCGATTCCCCACGAGGCGAAGATGCAAAGAAAGCTCAGCAGGGCGGTCAGCAGCACCATCGAGATGCTGATCCCGTCGATCCCGACGAAATATTGGATGTTATAGGCCGGGATCCACGGATATTTTTCCACGAACTGAAGTCCCGGGTTGGCGCGATCAAAGTTCGCATAGAGCCAAACCGCAAGTATCAGCGGAGGCAAAGTCGCCAGGGCCGAAGCCCAACGGATCCAGTTGTACCGGTCGCGCGGCAGCAAGAGAACGACGATCATCCCGGCCATAGGAAAAAAGGTCATCCAGCTCAACACGTTTTCAGTCATCTTTGAAATTCTCCTGTCACCGATCAGCCCGAGTAGCGTAGCCGCACGATAATGGCGAGGACCACAGCTCCAAGAATCACATAGAGATAACTGTTGATGTTGCCCGTTTGGACTCTTCTGAATTTGCCGCCTGCCCAGAAGGTCAAATTCGCAACTGTATTAACCATCCAATCCACCACATAGTTGTCAAAGAGACCGTTAAGCCAAGAGACGAAGGCCGTCGTCTTGGCCGAACCGTCGACGATAAAATCGATAATGTATTGGTCGATCCACGCTCCGATTCGGGCTAAGAGAAGCGCGCCGCGGACGAAGATCGCGTGATAGATCTCGTCCACGTAGTATTTGTTGTAAAACAGACGATAAAACGCCCCGCCGGCGAGAGACGAAAAACGTTCGGGCGAAATCGAGGCCCGGTAATACATGAAGTAGGCGATAAAAAAACCGAACGCGGCCACCCCGACAGAGCAGATCATCAACAGCTCTTCCGAAGTCGCCGAGGCGTGCGCCTCATGATGCTCGCCAAAGACCGGCTCCAACCACTTCGCGAACTGGCTGCCGCCAAAAATTTCCGGGAGCCCGATCCAGCCGGCTGCGATCGAGCCGATGGCGAGAATGACCAAAGGCATCGTCATGACCTTTGGCGATTCGTGCAAGTGCTCCTGTACATGGTGATCGGCTCGACATTCGCCGAAAAAGACCAAAAAAAGCTGGCGAAACATATAAAAGGCTGTGAGCCCCGCGCCTACGACCCCAAGTGCCCATAGCGCCTGCGACCCGTGCTCGCTTGAAAAGGCCTTCCACAAAATCTCGTCTTTGGAAAAAAAGCCCGCAGTCAGTGGAGTGCCGCCGATCGCCAAGACCGAGACGGTAAAGGTCCAGAAGGTATAGGGCATCGCATGCCTGAGCCCGCCCATTTTTCTCATGTCCTGCTCTCCGCCCATGGCATGGATGACGCTTCCAGAGCCAAGAAAGAGGCAGGCCTTGAAGAACGCGTGCGTCATGAGATGAAAAATCGCGGCGCCATAGGCGGCCACCCCGGCACCCAAAAACATGTAGCCGAGCTGGCTGATCGTGGAATAGGCGAGCACGCGCTTGATATCGTTCTGAGTCAGCGCGATCGTAGCCGCGAAAAGGGCTGTGGTGACCCCGATGACCGCGACCACGCTCAGAGTGAAAGGCGCCATGGAGTACAGGAAATGGAGGCGGGCGATCATGTAGACCCCCGCAGTGACCATGGTCGCAGCATGGATCAATGCGCTGACAGGAGTCGGCCCCTGCATCGCGTCGGGAAGCCAGACATGGAGCGGAATCTGAGCGGATTTGCCTGTGGCGCCGATAAAGAGAAACAAAGTAGCCAAGGTGGCCACCCCTATGCCCCAAATTTCCTGACCATTAAGAAGCAAGGCGAATTTCTCGATCTCGCGAAATGTCACGGTCCCGTGACCCTGCTGGTCCAGAGTCCAGAAGATGAGAAAGATCCCTAAGACAAATCCAAAGTCGCCGACGCGGTTGACGATGAAAGCCTTATTTCCGGCAGTGGTATTCACGTGGTCCTGATACCAAAAACCGATCAGCGCATACGAGCAGAGCCCAACACCTTCCCAACCCACAAACATCAGCAGGAGATTATCTCCCAAGACGAGAAGGAGCATGGCAAAGGTAAAGAGATTGAGGAAGGCGAAGAATCGCCAGTAGGACTTATCCTCGTGCATGTACCCGATGGAATAGATATGAATGAGTCCACCGATCCCGGTTACCACCAGGATCATCACCGCGGAGAGGGGGTCGATCCAAAAAGCCACATCGACTTTGAGACTGCCTAAAGAAAGCCAAGGATAGAGTCGATCGATCAGGAACCGCTGCTCAGGCTCAAGCGCCAAAAGATGCCAGAAGGCAACGACGGAAATTAAGAACGCGCCCAAGACGGGAGCGCAGGCGATGAGGCTGATCGCCCGTTTGCCAAGGCGCTTCTGAAGTTGTGCGCCGAGCAACCCGTTGACCACTGCCCCAAGCAAGGGAAGAAAAACGATCCAGCGAAGATAATCGGTCTGTATCGGATGCTCCATAATTAATAAGGATGAAGGATAAGGGATGAAGGATGAAATTTCTGCGACTTTTCCGCTTTCATCCTTCCGCCTTCCGCCTTGTCCAGTGACTATTCTCTAAGCGCCTCTGCGGCTTCCACGTCGATCGTATGAAAGATCTGGAATATCGCCAACACGATGGCCAGACCAACCGCGGCCTCAGCGGCAGCCAGCATGATCACGAAGATCGCGTAGATCTGCCCGTCGACATTGGCGCTGCTGAAATGAGAAAAGGCGACGTAGTTGATGTTCGCGGAATTTAAGATCAGCTCCACGCCCATGAGGATGCTGATCGCATTGCGCCGGGTCAAGACTGAATAGAGACCGAGAGAAAAAAGAATGGCTCCGATAACGAGATAGTGCGTAAGCCCAATCGCCATCAAAGCTTCCCTTTCACTCCTTAAGCTCTTTGCGGGAAAGAACCACGGCTCCGATGAGGGCAGCAAGCAAGACTAAAGAGGCGAGCTCAAACGGCAGCAAGTAATGCTCCAGGAAGAGATTGCCGATCTTCGCGGCAGTCGGGGCGTATAGGACCTCCTTGGCCTTCGTCCAAGAAGTCTCCTGGATCGTCTGTACGAGGAGCGCGAGGAAGATTCCGATGACCAAAAGAGCCGGAATTCTTCCCACCGCTCGGTTGGTGATTTGAACATCCGTGATGCTATGCGTCAACATCACGGCAAAGAGGATCAAGACCAAGATGCCGCCTACGTAGATCAATACCTGCACCGCGGCTACGAAATCCGCCCCTAAGAAGACATAGATCCCGGCGACACCCGCGAAGGTCCCCATGAGAGAAAAAGCTGAGTAAATAATGTTACGCGAAAAGGCCACGATCACAGCGGATCCTACGGTGATGATGGCGACCAGATAAAAAAGGGCCGTGGATAAATCCATGATACTTGATCTCTTCTTGGGATCCCAAAAGCTGATGGCTTTCGGGCTTAATATTAGGTAGATCCTTTACGGATCAAGGCCAGCAGGACGGCAAGCCCCGCACTGGCAAAAGGAAAACTATCCCTCCTCTGCCCCTCCCGCCTTACCTTCTGGGGTGGCAAATTCATCCAGATATTTTAGTCCTATCTCGGCCTTCGCCTTCATCCTAGGCTCTGTCTCGCCGCCCTTCTTGGGCTTGTAGAGAGGAACAGGCTCGGAGACAAAATGACGCACCAGACCGGCCGGACTGTAACAGGCCCCTTCGAATTCTTGAGAATGGCGAATCGACCCTGTTGGGCACGCCTCCGCGCAAAGACCGCAATACATGCACTTGCAAATGTCGATATCGAAATGGCTAAAGGCTCTCTGTTTGGTCTCCTTGTTCATCTCTATCCCGATTGTGATGCAGGCGATCGGGCAGACCCTCTCACAAGCGAGGCAGCCGGTGCAGATATCCATGTCCACTTCCAGGATACCGCGGTATCTCAGCGGAAGAGTCTCCTGAACCGGCTTCGGAATCCGATCGGGGTACTGGATCGTCATCGGGCGGCGCACGAGATGGGAGAAGGTGATAGAGAGACCCTCAAAGATCGTGGTGACCGTCTCGACGATGTTCTTTACATACTGAGTGACAGCGCTCATAACTCTTTGAGTGAATTCATATTAAATGTAGGGTCTAAAGTAAAGTGCTGGACGGGAATGGCGAATCTGATAGCTTACCCGAACTAAAAACAGCGCCAGGATCGCCAGTCCTAGAACGAACATGGACATGCTGATGGCCCGATTGCCTTGAGGCCAGATCAACATCCAGACCGCCGTTCCTAAAAGACAGAGGAAGGAGAGCGGGACCATATATTTCCAGCAAAGCGACATCAACTGATCGACTCTGACCCGGGGCAGAGTGGCTCGAACCCACATAGCGACAAAGACCCAAAGGTAGGCCTTGACGAAAAAGACCACAAATTGAAGGATGCCCACAAGGACCGGATGATCGGTGATCGGCGGGATCTGCCAGCCGCCCAAGAAGAGCGTTGTTGCAACAGCGCCAATCACGTAGAGATTTCCCCACTCGGCGAAAAAGAAAAAGAGAAAGCGCATGCCGCTATATTCGGTCACATAGCCGGCGACGAGCTCAGACTCCGCCTCAGGGATGTCAAAAGGAGTACGGTTACCCTCGGCCAAAGCCGCGGTGAAGTAGAGAAAGAAGACAATAAAGGTAAAGGGATTGTAAAAGAGATACCAGTCCCATGGAGCCCAGCCTTGGCCGTTGATGATTCCCTGCATGCTCATCGTTCCTGAGACGAAAACAATCGTTAACACGGCTACACCTGCAGGAATCTCGTAGCTTACGATCTGCGCTGCCGATCGCATTCCACCCAGCAGAGACCATTTGTTGTTCGAGGACCAGCCCGCCATCAAAATGCCCACGACAACTAACGAGGTCACCGCGAGGACATAGAGAATTCCGATATTGAGATCAGCCACGATCAGCTGACTACCGAACGGGATGACGACGAACGTGGCGAGAAATCCGATAAAGACTATATAAGGGGCTAAGGCAAAGAGCCTCTTATCAGCGGCGGCAGGAATGATGTCTTCCTTGAGTAAGTTCTTAATTCCATCCGCGAGCCACTGGAGGATCCCCTGCGGGCCTACACGATTGGGCCCGACTCTCGACTGCATCCTGGCCCAAACCCTCCGTTCGAGCCAACTCGTTATCCCCGCGAGCGGTGCGACGAAAAAGGAGAGCACCACAAAAGCCGCAAGCAGCATGGCACCCGCGTAGACCAGTTCCTTGGGTGCTCCTTCAAAATATCCTTCTCGGATGAGTTGATCGACAAACTGTTGCATGAGGATTGTTATCGCCTAGCGGTCGATTTCAGGCGCGTCCACATCCAGGCTTGCGATGAGGGCAATGAGATCTGCCACCATGATGCCCTGGCTTATCTTCTCAATCAGGCTCATGGCGGTAAATGAGCCCGTGCGGATCCGCACGCGATAGGGATATTCGCTGCCGTCGCTAATCACGTAAAAACCCATGTCCCCGCGCGAGCTCTCGATGCGCACATATGCCTCACCCGCCGGCGGTTTGAATTTCCGCGGAACCTTGGCGATGGCGGGGCCGTGAGGCATCATTTTGAGACACTGGCGCAGGATCTTGCAGCTCTCCTCCATTTCCCGGATGCGGACCATGTAGCGGTCGTAGGAATCCCCGAGCGTGCCTTTCTCGCCGGTGCCGATAGGAACTTCAAATTCAAGCTCCGGGTAGACCGAATAAGGGATATCTCTTCGGATGTCCCACTTGACCCCGCAAGCGCGGAGGTTGGGGCCGACAATGTTGTATTGTAAGGCATCCTCCTTGGTGATGACCGCAACATCGGCGAGCCGCTCGACAAAGATCTTGTTGTACGAAAGCAGCCGATTATATTCATCGCCGATCGGCTCAAAGTGGTCGAGGAATTGGCGCACGCGGTCACACGTTTCAGGGGTGATGTCGTAGCCGACCCCTCCGATCCTTATATAGTTATAGGTAAGTCGCGCGCCGCAGATCTCCTCCATGAGGTCGTTGATGGTCTCCCGTTCCCTCAGTGCGTGAAGAAAAGGAGTAATGGCCCCGATGTCCTGGCCGAACGTGCCGACGGAGATCAAGTGGCTGGCGATGCGATTCAGCTCGCACGCGATCACCCGACAGAATTCTCCCCTCCGGGTAACTTCTACGGTACCGAGCCTCTCCGCCGCCATACAGAAACCTTGATTGGCGAACATCGCCGCCAGATAGTCTGCCCGATCCGTGTAAGGAACGTAGCCGTGCCAAGTTACCTTTTCGCCAATCTTTTCTATGGAGCGATGAAGATAGCCGACATCAGGAATGGCTAGGCTGATGACCTCGCCGTCCGTCTTTACAACGAAGCGCAGTACGCCATGCGTGCTCGGATGTTGCGGGCCGACGCTGATGGTCATGTCTTCTGTATGGAATACTTGTCCTGAGGTCAGTGCAGTCTCGCTCATAATTTCCTTATCGCAGCAGCTTTTCTACCAAGGGCTCTCTCTCCGTGCTGATGCCGTCATACTCCTCCTGCTCCACATAATCCTTGCGGAGAGGATGCCCCACCCAGTCTTCCGGGAGCATAATCCTTCTGAGATCGCTGTGCCCTTCAAAGTCAACCCCGAACAGATCAAAGACTTCTCGCTCGAACCAATTGGCCGCCTTCCACACGTTTTCCACCGTTGAGATGCGCGGCTGCTCGCGCGGCAGATCTACCTTGAGCACAATTTGATGGCGTTGGGCATAAGAAAAAAGATGATAAACGACCTGAATCTTATTTTCCTTGGGGACATCGACCGCCGTGAGATCGGAGAGAATCTCGAATTTTAACTCAGGCTCGTCCCGAAGATAGCGGCACACTTCGACGATCGATTGAGAATCAACCTGGAAATAGGGATCGAAAACATCGCCCTTAAACCCGCTGACTTTACCGGGAAACTGACGCTCAGTTTTAGCGAATATCTCCTTCGCCTCCACTTTTACGCCCCCGCCGGTTCCGCCACGGCTTTAGGCTGCTTCACCAGCCAACGCTCTCGCATCATCTTCTCTTGGATTCTCAGCAGGCCCTCGGTCAACGCCTCGGGTCGCGGCGGACATCCCGGGACATAGACATCCACCGGGATGATCTTGTCCACCCCTTTACAGACGGAATAGGCAAGCTGAAAAAGGCCGCCGCAGTTGGCACAACTTCCCATCGAAATCACATATTTTGGATCAGGCATCTGATCGTAAAGAAGCTTGGTCCGCTTCGCCATCTTATAGGTAAGCGTTCCAGCCACAATCATCAAGTCCGATTGACGCGGCGTCGCCCGGGGAACACAACCAAAGCGGTCCAGATCGGCTCTGGGTCCGCCGGTTTGCATTAACTCAATGGCGCAGCAGGCAAGACCGAAAAGCATGTACCACTGCGAAGATGCTCGTCCCCAGTTGAGAATATCGTCCACCTTTGTCGTGAAAACGGTCTCTGGCAAAGAGTTGAGAATCGGCTGCACAGTGTTTTCTCCTATGTTGTAACCTTTTTAACCCACTCGAGGTCCCCTTTGGCCCAGGCATAAATCAGGCCGATGAAGAGGATCCCGATGAATAGCGCAATTTCGACAAAGGCAAAGAGCCCCTGTCCTTGTTCGATCCAACTGCGAAAAATGGTCGCTACCGGAAAGACAAAGGCGATCTCCACCTCAAAGATGATAAAAATCAACGCAATGATATAAAACCGGATATTGAAATTGACCCATGCGCTGCCGGTTGCGGGTTCACCACACTCGTAAGTAGAAAGCTTACGAGTTTGGGGGTTGTTGGGCCGCAGCAAGCGGCCGATCAACAGGTTAACGCCGACAAAGGCGCCCCCCAAGATCATGAACACCAGAACATTAGCGAAATCAAACAACATATTGATTCAAAGGTCTTAGAACCCAGAAATTACTATAGACACAAAAATTCCCCAGGTCAACCAAACGAAAGCCGCCGCTTTTTCCATTGCCATGCTCTTCTTTTTTGACTAGAGTCTTTTCGGCACTCAGGAACGCGGGCTTGAGAAAATTCGTCAATGACCATTCGTGAAACCGCGCTAGTCCCGCTGTAAATGAATAAAACTCTCAAAGCGAGAAATTGTGCCGAGCCAAGAAACAAGCATAACGAGCGCTAGCTCCGAGGTAACTGAGGCGTACTTGCAGCAGTACGGCGCAGGGAGATGAGGGGCGATAAACGAAGTTAGGCGAAGTTTATGGGTCCGGCAGCAGGAGGTAAATATGCGAGTTGAGACCGAGCGGAAGATGCGACGCTGGCGAGAGCAAAGATGGCTCTTGGACCAAGTGATTCAAACCAGGGGGTTAGACTGGGATCAGGGACGCAGCGGAAAAATCCTGCGCAACTGCGGACCCGGCGTGGAGGGAGACTTGCGGGAGATCAGCCGCAGGGTGCAGAAATTTACCGACATCCCGCGTGAGTTCTCTCGCGCCGCGCAGCGCCGCGAAGAGCTGGCACAAGAAGCGGACAAAGCCGGCCACGAGGTGGAGGCGCGCGAACACTATTACATTGCGGCCACTTTTTACAGCAACGCCATGTGGGCGGTTTACGAGGACGGCAACGCCAGGCGGATCGCGTGGGGAGAGCGAAAGCGTGCCTGCTACGACAAGTTTATCCAACATGCGGGCCGGGTTATCGAGCGGGTGGAGCTGCCTTACGAAGGGAAAACAATTTCGGCTTTGCTCCATTTGCCACCCCGGACGAAATCTGGAGAAAAAATCCCCTGCGTTCTTTACATTCCAGGAATGGACGGCGTTAAAGAAGATAACCCTATATACGGCGATCCGTTCATGGAACGCGAAATAGCGGTTCTCGCGATCGACGGACCCGGTCAGGGGGAGACGCGAGCCAGAGGCATCAAATGCACCGCTTCGAACTATGAAGATGCGGGGAAACTTGCCTGCGACTACCTGGTCAAGCGACCGGAAATTGACGCCAATCGGCTCGCCATCATGGGCTCCAGCATGGGTTCCTATTGGGGGCCGCGAGTTGCCGCGGCCGAGGCACGCTTTAAAGCCTGCGGCGTGAGCGGAGTCTGTGTCGAGCCGGGCCAGTATACGATTTTCAACACCGCCTCGCCGACATTCAAGCTCAACTATATGTACATGTCGGGCTACAACGACGAGGCAGCTTTCGACGAGTTCGCTAAGACACTTACGCTCAAAGACGTAGCGTCCAAAATAACTTGTCCCTATCTCGTGGTCGCCGGGGAGGACGACGAGCTCTGCCCCATCGAATTCGTCTATGAATTCATGAAAGAGATTCGCGCGCCCAAAGTCTTAGTCGTTTATGAAGGCGAGAAGCACTCCATCCGTAACCCGCGTTCCCGAACCTTGATCGTTGACTGGCTCACCGACAGGCTTACGGGAAAGCCCTTCAAATCGGAGAAGATCTATGTTGAGATGAACGGCAAAGAAATTCACACGCCGTGGTAAGGAAAGAGAGGGACCGCCCTATCCCCTTGGGTCAGCGTCTCCTCGGCGGGAACTCTAACTGCTTGCCTCGGGCAGCATCGAAACTCGCCCATAAAACAAAACCGGACTCAGACATCGATGCTGCTGATCCTCTGCTTCGCAGAGAGTTCCAACGCCTCCGAGTCGATCTTCGCTTAGGGGGACAGGGCGGTCCCGGGAGAAAAAGAGGCTTGAGGATTTCTGGAGCGACCAAGGGGAGCGCGAGAGAGGCTGCGGACGCAGGGACGTGGAGGTTGGCGCAGGCCCTCCTCTATGGAGTAACCACTTCGGGGAGGATGGAGCGGCGGCCCTCGAGGTAGAGGCCGATCGGTCGTAGCCGAGAGCGCGTTCCCCGAGGTCGCGGGCCAACGGCAGTGCTTTGACGAACACACGTTTACCCGATGAAAATTGCGTATGGCGATCTGATCGGCGGAGCGAGCGGCGACATGTTCGCCGGCGCCTTCCTCCACCTCGGCCTCCCTCTTGAGACACTCAAAGCGGAGCTAAAAAAAATCCCTTCGCTCAAGTACCGCATCGAGGTCAGCGCAAAAAAGTTCCACGCCATCCAGGCGATGCGCTTTCGCGTGCTCACCGGAGATAGGGAGCCCGCGCGCGCTTGGAGACAGATTCGCCACTTGATCGAGCAGGCCAGTATGGAACCGGCGGTCAAAGAACTCGCGCTGAAGATTTTTTCCAAGCTGGCTGAAGTCGAAGGCAAAATCCACGGCGTTTCTCCCGAGAGTGTCCACTTTCACGAAGTCGGCGGCACCGATTCGATAATTGATATCATGTCGACCGCCATCGCGGTCCAGCATTTGAAGATCGATTCATTTCATTTCTCGCGCGTCCCGCTAGGCCGAGGACTTACTCGCTCCAGACACGGCGCGCTGCCGCTACCCGGCCCGGCAACGTTGGAACTTTTGAAAGGACTTCCGATTCAATGGATTGACTTGGGAGCAGAAACCGTCACGCCGACGGGAGCGGCGATCATCGCGACTTTGGGATCGCATTTCGGTGAAGCCCCGACCATGGTCGTGGAGAAGGTCGGCTACGGGGCAGGTGCAAAAGAATTTCCCGACCGGCCCAACGTTCTGAGACTGGTTCTGGGACAAGATGCTGCTTGGGAACAGGATGAGATGGTGGTCATGGAGACCAACATCGACGATATGAACCCCGAGTTGTACGATTACGTTCTGGATCGGCTCTTCGCCGCGGGCGCGCGTGACGTCTCTCTCTCGCCGATCCAGATGAAGAAAAACCGCCTCGGCACCTTGCTTCGTGTGATCGCCGAGCCGGCTCTCAGAGAAAAGCTTGCAGCGATCATCTTCCGCGAGACCTCGACGATCGGCGTCCGCTACTACCCGGTTAAACGCCTGATGCTCAAGCGCACTGTCGCTCGCGTCAAAACCAAATTCGGAACGGTGAGAGTAAAAGTTATTGAAGAACCCGACGGGACAAAACGAGCAACCCCCGAATACGAAGACTTGCGGCGAATCGCCCAGGCGAAAAGAATACCACTAAAGGTTCTTTACGAAGAAGTATTGAGGAGTTCTAAAAAGTAACTCGCTATTTCGAGGCCGCCACTTCCAGGACCGCGTGCCATTGAAAGCGCACGAAGCTAACTTTGGCCGTGCGATAAGATAGTTTGCAAGGGTTGGAGCTTAAGCCTCTCGTCAAATAAGCCCGCAAGGGAAGACCATTTCCGGTCCAAGTCTTCGATGTAAGGCATCTCTGCCAGGCAAGGAACTGAGGTGAGAAACCGCAAAGCAGCGGGATTGGTCTGGGCGGCGAGTGAGGCTTCGCTTGCCACTTGATTGAGAATATATCCCAACACGGTTAGGCCGCGACAGGAGGCGTGCTCCAACGTGAGCAGCAAATGGTTGATCGCGCCCAGGCGGTTGGCTGCGACCACCAGCAGCGGTAGGTCCATGGCTCGTGCTAAGTCAGCATAGGTATAACGGGGCAAAAGAGGCACTAACAGGCCTCCTGCACCCTCGACCAAAGTGATATCGTGTACTGAGCTGATCTCATTGTAGAGGTTTACGATCAAAGAGATGTCAATCTTCAACCTTTCCTTCGCTGCGGCCACGCTGGGAGCAAGCGGTAACCAGAGACGATAAGGACAAATTCTCTCTAGAGGGTCGTCGCAGCCCGAGGCTTGCTGAAGATGAAAAGCATCTTGAGGAAAGAGTTGGCCGTTTTTCTCTGCACAGCCGGTCTCCGCCGGCTTCATGACCCCGACCTTGTAGCCCCGATCCTTAAGAAGCGCCGCTAATCCGCAGCCAATAAGAGTTTTTCCTACTGCCGTATCGGTCCCGGTGATGAAAATTCCCTTTCCCACAGAAAAACTCGACTCAGCTTTCCGTCACCACCTTGATCGATTCTCGCGTAACATCCAATAGATCCTTCAGTTCTTTCCCCGTGATGCTAAGCGGCGGCATGAGGACAACCACATTTCCCAGAGGTCGGATCAAGACACCTCTCTTCCGCGCTTCTAAGATAACCTTGTGCCCGATTCTTTTCTCGGGCGCGTACCCTTCAAGTGCCGTCTTATTCTCGACGAGTTCAATCCCCACCATGAATCCGCACTGGCGCACGTCACTGACATGAGGAAGCGGAGCAAAATCTTGCTCCAGCCTCGTCTTCAAGTATTCGATCTTCGGCTGCATCGGTTCCAGGATCTTTTCTCTGCGAAATAGATCGAGACTTGCGAGCGCTACGGCGCAGCCTAGAGGATTTGCGGTGTAGGTGTGACCATGGAAAAAAGCTTTGTACTCCTTGTACTCCTTCAGAAAGGCCGCAAAGATCTCTTCGGTCGTAAGCGTCGCAGCCAGCGGAAGATAACCGCCCGTCATTCCTTTGGCGACACAGAGGATATCCGGGCTCACGCCTTCATGCTCGCAGGCGAACATCTTTCCCGTACGGCCGAAGCCCGTGGCGACTTCATCGAGAATGAATAGGATGCCGCTCTTGCGGCAGATCTCGCTCAGCGCCTTGACATAGCCACGTGGCTGAGACCACATCCCTGCGGCCCCCTGCATCAGCGGCTCGACGAGGAGTGCTGCGAGAGAATCTTTTTCTTGGGAAAGCAGACGTTCCGCTTCATCGATAGCGCATTGCAGCGCTTCCCGTTCCCTCATCCGCTCGTAGTAACGAAATATGTGAGGAGGATTCAACCGCGATACGTGAAACAGAAGCGGTCGGTGAAAGCGGTGGAAGATCTCAGAGTATCCCACGCTCATCGCGCCGATCGTATCGCCGTGATAGGACTCGACCAGAGAGGCAAACTTCACGCGCTGCATCTCGCCCTTGAGTTGCCAGTACTGGAAGGCGATCTTGAGAGCGACCTCGACGGCCGTCGCGCCGTTGTCCGAGTAAAAAACGCGCTGCAGACCGGCCGGCGCGATTTCAATCAACGTTTTTGCCAGCTCTATTCCGGGAACGTGGCTTAGACCAAGAAAGGTCGAGTGGGAAATTCGGTCGGTCTGTTCCTTTAACGCGTCATCCAGTTCTTTCTTTCGATGACCATGGATGTTGCACCAGAGCGACGAGACGCCGTCGAGATATTTTCTTCCTTGAATGTCGTAGAGATAGCATCCTTCCCCTCGCTCGATGATGCAGGGATCTTCGGCCGCCCATTCCTGCATCTGCGTAAATGGATGCCAGAGGTAGGCGTGGTCTAAACGTTTGAGGGTCTTGTAATCCATGGCGATCCCCTATCCATTCTCTATCCTCTATCCTCTATCTTCAATTCTCGCGCAGCTTCTTCGAAAGCACGGAGTGCGCGATGGAGATGGTCATGAGTGTGCGTCGCCATGAGCGTGATCCGGAGCCGGGACGTACCCTCGGGCACCGTAGGAGGGCGAACCCCTTGCACGAATATTCCCTTTTGCAGCAAATGCTCCGAAAAGACCATGCACTTCTCCGCGGCGCCGATGATCAACGGCAGAATCTGACTTTGACTCTGCCCCATGGGAAACCCCAAGTTCTTCAATCCATCCTTCATGGCACGGCAGTTATGCCAGAGGGCAAGCCGCCTTTGCGGCTCTTTGTATAAAAGATCGATCGCTGCAATCGCTGCGGCAAGCACCGGCGGCGGGAGAGAGGTCGTGAAGATAAAACTCCGGCATCGATTGATAAGCAACTCACACAGAGCTCGACTCCCCGCGACGTACGCCCCAAAGCTCCCGACAGCTTTTCCCAAAGTCCCCATCTGAACCGAGATACGCGCCGTCAAACCAAGCTTGGCTACAACACCCGCGCCGTTCGGCCCGAAGACTCCGGTGGCGTGGGCCTCATCCACCATGATCATCGCACCGTACCGCTCCGCTAGATCGACGATCTCCGCCAGCGGCGCTTCATCCCCATCCATGCTGAAGAGCGTCTCGGTAACGATCAACTTTCGACCGCTCGGTGATGCTTTTTCGAGCTCGTCCTTAAGCGAGCTGAGATCGCAGTGCGGGTAAATCAAAACCTTCGCACGAGACAGGCGGCAGCCATCAATGATGCTCGCGTGATTCAAAGAATCGCTGAAGAGGGCGTCCCCTTCACCGACTAAAGTAGGTATGAGGCCGACATTCGCCTGAAAGCCGGAGTTGAAAACCAACGCCGATTCTGTCCCCTTAAGCGCCGCGATCTTCGCCTCCAGCTCTTCATGCAATGCCATATTCCCCGAGATGAGACGCGAGGCCACTGAGCCACAGCCATAGCGCTCAATGGCAGCTTTAGCCGCCTCGCGCAGCGCTGGATGGTTGGCTAGGCCGAGATAGTTGTTCGAGCAAAAATTAATGACTTCCTTCCCGTCGACGATCAAAGTTGAGCCTTGCTCACCCTCCACACGGCGCATCTTTCGGTAGAGCCCGCGGCGGTTTAACAAATCCAACTCCTCTCGGATAAAATCCGGCGCCATGTTAATGGCAGCTTTATTACAAGGTTGGTTGCATGGCAACCGCAGTTGTAGATATATTCGGGCCCTCTCACGAATCGTCTTAACGAGGCTAAAAAATGAAATTTGGGATGTTTGTCATCGGAGACTACCACCCTCAGGCCAACAAATCTTTGGACGATTACTACGAACAGATACTGCAACAGGTTCAATGGGCGGAGGATCTCGGCTATGAATGTTTTTGGTTCGGAGAGCACCATTTTGATTTTTTTGGCGTCGTCCCATCCCCGCCGGTCCTGATGGCTGTCGCTGCAAAACGCACCAAGAAGATACGGCTTGGCGTCGCGGTCTCTCTCCTTCCTTACAGGAACCCTATTCTCACTGCCGAAGAATACGCCATGGTAGACGTGCTTAGCGGAGGTCGGCTCGACTTTGGTGTCGGGAGAGGAACGCCGCCGGAGTTGGTTGGCTTTGGAGTCAAGGAAGACAACCGGGATCTTCTAGTGGAAAGCCTGGAAGTCGTTAAGATGGCCTGGAACGAGGGAAGGGTTTCCTATAAGGGCAAGTACCATGGGATCGACGGCGTCTCTCTCAACGTCACTCCGATTCAGAAACCTACACCGCCTTTTTTCTTTGCAGCGCTGAGCGAAGGCTCTTATAAAGTCGCAGGTGAATTGGGCTATCCCATCCTCGGGATTCCCTACGCCAGCTGCAGGAGTCTCGCCGAGGTCAAGGAGAAAATATCTTTCTATAAGAACACCCTTGCCCGCTCCGGACATAACCCGGAGAAATTCGACGTCGTCCAGTGCTTCCACAGCCACGTGGCTGAGACGGACAAACAGGCTCAAGAAAACGCGAGACAAGGGATGGTGCCTTACCTTTCCGCGAGGCTCGCGATAAGGCCCCGAAATTATGATGAGCTCTATAGGGACAGGATGATCATCGTCGGCGATCCGAACCGCTGCGTGGAACAGATCGAAGAGGTCAGAGAAACGGGTACTAACTACATCATCTTCATGATGAACTTCGCCACCTTGGAACAAGAAAAAATACTTCGGTCCATGGAAATCATGGCAAAAGAAGTTATTCCGAGATTGGCTCGATCGAAATGAGAATTGCCGTTCCAGACCTGATATCGAATTCCTACTTTCCCGCCGTCGCCGCCATGGAGCTCGGATTCTTTGAGGAGGAAGGCTTGGATGTCACACTAGAGCTTCTATTTCCCGTTCCCAAAACTATGGAGGCGCTGCGGGAGGGAGTCCTGGATTTTGTCGCCGGTTCCGCACATGCAACTTTGATGGCATTCCCCGATTGGAAAGGTGCCAAACTCTTGATGGCCCTGGCGCACGGGATGTACTGGTTCTTGGTTCTGCGCGCCGATCTTAAAGCAAAGAGGGGGGATCTCAGCATCATCAAGGGCCTCCGAATCGGCGCGGCGCCTGGAGTGGACCTGGGGTTGAGGCGACTTTTGATTGAAGCCGGTATAGATCCCGACCGGAACCGCGTGAAGATCGGTCCTGTTCCGGGTGCAACCGGCGTCGGAGTTTCTTTCGGCCTTACCGCGGCAAAGGCGCTTGAAGAAGGCAAACTGGATGGCTTTTGGGCCAACGGTATGGGCGCGGAAATCGCCGCGCGCCGCGGAGTCGGCACGGTCGTTCTCGACGTCCGCAGGGGCGATGGACCATCGTCGTCGTGGCACTATACTTTCCCTGCTTTGATCACGACCGATATAAAAATTATGCAAGAACCGGAGGACGTGGCGGCAGCTATACGAGCGGTACGAAAAGCGCAGAAAGCGCTCCAGGACGATCCTTCCCGCGCCACGGAAGCGGCCAGGCGGCGTTTCCCCCCCACTGAGACGGAACTCATCGCAGAGCTGATAAGACGCGACCTGCCCTATTATGATCCGACGATCACCGAAGAAGCCGTAAGCAAGATGAACCGCTTTGCTCAAGACGTGGGACTCCTCTCCGCGCCGGTAGCGTATGAGCAGGTTGTTGCGACCTCTTTCCGCCATCTATGGATCTCATGAAACTTGCAGAGTTTAAGGACTAAGGATGGCCAAAGCCAAAGTCGTTTACGCGTGTCAAAATTGCGGCTTTCAGTCACCCAAATGGCTGGGCAAGTGTCCCGACTGCAATCAATGGAATACTCTGGTCGAGGAAAGACTCGAGCGCCCAGCGCATCCGCGGGGCGAGATTTCGTTGAGCTCGAAAGAGGAGCCTGCGCCTATCGGTGCGATTTCGACCGCAGCGGAAGGAAGAATACTTTCGGGAATCGGCGAGTTCGACCGAGTCCTGGGCGGGGGGGTGGTTCCCGGATCGGTGGTCCTCATCGGCGGCGATCCCGGCATCGGAAAGTCGACGCTTCTCCTTCAGGCCTTTGCCGCATTGAGTCAAAACGGCCTCGTCTCCCTTTATGTCTCCGGTGAGGAATCCCCGCGTCAAATCAAGATGAGAGCGGAAAGGCTCGGGGTCACGTCGCCGAGCCTTCTCATCCTCAGCGAAACGTCTCTCGAGAGAATCATCGAACAGATAAAGAAGCTCAAACCGTCGATCCTTGTCATAGACTCGATCCAAACGATCTTCTCTTCGAATCTTCCCTCCGCTCCGGGGAGCATCGGTCAAGTCAGAGAATGCTCTGGCGCGATCGTCGTCCTGGCGAAAAAGATCGGCCTAAGTACCTTCGTCATCGGCCACGTCACCAAGGACGGCTCGCTCGCAGGACCGCGGGTGCTGGAGCATATGGTCGACACGGTCCTTTACTTCGAAGGAGAAGGAGGCCACAGCTTTCGCATTCTGCGGGCTGTTAAGAACCGCTTCGGCTCTACCAACGAAATCGGTGTCTTCGAAATGAAAGAGGCCGGGCTCCAAGAAGTCAACAATCCTTCGGAGCTGTTTCTATCCGAGAGGCCGCTTCAGGTTGCGGGTTCAGCCGTGGTTTGCAGCATGGAGGGGACCCGCCCGATCCTGGTGGAACTTCAAGCTCTCGTCAGTCCTTCGTTTCTAGCCGTTCCGCGCCGAACCACTATCGGTGTTGATCATAATCGCGTAGCGCTTCTCGTCGCGGTGCTGGAAAAGAAGATGGGCATCAAGCTTTTCAACCAAGATATCTTCGTCAACGTAGCGGGAGGGGTCCATGTGGAAGAGCCGGCGGTGGACCTAGGAATCATTGCTGCGGTCGCTTCAAGTTACCAAGACAAACCCATGGATGCCAAGACGGTCCTTTTCGGTGAGGTCGGTCTGGCTGGAGAAATTCGAGGCATCGCCCAAGCTGAAGCGCGGGTCAAAGAGTCGGCCAAATTGGGATTTAAGCGCTGCGTGCTCCCGCAAAGCAATAGCCGACAGCTCGGATCAATCAAAGACGTGGAGCTTACCGGCGTCAGCTCACTCGCGGAATGCTGGGATGTTCTTTTCTAAAGCGCGTCAATCCGGTTAAGCCGCCGGGCGCACCGCGGCGCAATTGCTGAACCACTGATTCACAGCGTCCCAGTCAATGTTAGAAAAGAACGCCTCAATATACTTGTTCCGCTCGGATGGTTTGTAATCAAGGAGAAAAGCGTGCTCCCAAACATCCATCACCAGGACGGGCTTAAATCCGGAAGGGACTCCTTGTTGGTGGAGCTCTATCCAATGATTCGAAAGTTGGCCAGTGACAGGATCGTGATAAAGAATCGCCCAGCCGACGCCTCGCATGCCACCCACTGCGACAAAGTCCGCCTTCCAAGCTTCAAAGCTTCCGCAGCTTTCTTCGAGAGCCCGCTTGAGCTCGGGAGAAACGCTGCCGCGTCCTTTAGAAGCTAAGTTGCCGAAGTAATATTCATGAAGCACCATTCCGCCATATTCGAAACCCAAATGGCGCTTCAATTCCGAGTATGCCGGATTACTGGCAGAAGCCTGCTTTTTCTGAGTAATCTCCATCAATTGCTCGGTGATAAGGTTTGTGTTTTTGACGTACCCTTCGTAGAGACTGAAATGCATTTCCAATGTTTGGTCAGAAATTCCATTCAATCCAGATAGTTTAAACTTTTTTGCTTTGTAAGAATGCTTTTCCATCCCGCTTTACCTCCTTTGTGAAGTTGGTTGATAAATCCCGCAAGGAACGTGCCAGAAATGTTTCTCAGCTCGAATTCGTAGGAAGACTAATCCAGAATGAGATATATCTCTCGTTTGGGAGATCCTGTTAGCAGGCCCGAAATCTTCTTCGTCCATATTTGGAACTCGCGGCTTTCCGTGAGCTTCTTGATCTGGGTCTCTAGACTGTTGACATCCGAAGCCTCTTGCTCGAAAACCACATCAGGGGCGCCTTGAGACGCGAAGTGGGTGTGTAAAACCCTAGGTTTTACGCCGCCGACCCCCGTTACCATTTCACCAAGCTTTTTTAATTCTTTTTCGAGTTCGCCAGTCTTTCCCGGGATTGTGTGGAAGGTAAGTCGCGAGAGGCACCTCATAACCGCTTCTCCGAGTTCACGTTGTCTTATTATAGGGTGAAAACAGCGCTCCCAACACAACGGTGCAGAATTTTATCGGGCTGCAACTTCTAGAACATTGCGAGCCGGCGGGGGCTCGATTTAGCACGCCTGGCTCGCGAAGACGACGAAAGCTGCGCTAGCCCCGCGCGACCTGGAGATTATTGACGACGTTTGAAACACCATTCACACGCCGGGCAAGATCCTCGGCTCGCTTCTTCTGTTCTGGAGAATCGACTATGCCGTTGAGGTAGACGACGCCTCTATTGGTGTCCACGTCGACACGTAAGAAATTCGAGGCTTTGTCCGCCACTAGCTGGGATTTCACCGAGGCCGTGATCGTCGCGTCATCAACGTTTTGCCCCGCCGTCTTACCCGTCATGGCTTGGCAACCTGCCAACGAAAAAACCACCAGACCTAGAGCCAGAATTCTGAATACGCGTCTCATAAAAGCCTCCAATGCGTTTAACGTTCACGTTTTGGTGTCGCAAGCCATATGCCAATAAACTGATCAAGTTTTTTCCCAATTAATTCATTGGGCTCGTCGGCTTTCTCAACTATTTGAGACGTAGGCACCACTTGATGTCTTGGAATCCCTGCATTCTGAAGGCGATTTCCTACAAGGAAAGCAAACACGCTCGTCATACTTATCTTCACTATTTCTTTTTCATAGCAACCATCGCAGGTTGAGATTGTCCCCGCATTCAAACTTCTGACGGAGCTAATGGCACGTCGTTTGCTCCGGTTAAGGCCTTAATCTTCGACCCGTGGAGGGAATTAACTCATGCAAGTTGGAGATCTTGTGAGCCGCGATGTGCAGGTCATTAACCCCGACACCTTATTGAAAGATGCAGCCAAGATTATGAGAGCCCGCAACATAGGGCTACTTCCGGTTTGCGATGACCACTCACTAGTGGGGGTGCTCAGCGACCGGGATATCATTCTTCGTTCAACAGCAAGAGGCTCTAAGCCGATGAAGACCCGCGCATACGAAGTTATGACGACCGAAGTGATTTGCTGTTTCGCTGATCAGGAGATTCAAGAAGCAGTAACAACGATAAGAGGCAAGCAATTTCGCCGTTTACCCGTGATTGATCGAAACAAGAAATTTCTTGGATTCGTCTCACTTACCCAGTTAATCGCCCTCGCCGGGGACGAAAAGCTGACCGACAAGGTCATGATCCGTATTCCCCAGCCCGTGCGAGTCTAATCCATAAAGACAGCCTTCCTTAGTTGCAAAAGTCTAGCTGCTCCAACTCAACTAGATCCGCAAAAGACTATGGCCCTGGAGATCTATCGCCCCAAGAAACACAGGCGGACCCGGAGCCAGTTTGACCCGAACCGCCTCTCGGGCGCGAGAAAATCACAACTCCCCGACCTAATTCAGCCCCAGCTGACCACGTTAGTTGACGAGGTCCCGAAGGGAGAGAATTGGCTTCACGAAATCAAATTCGATGGCTACCGGGCACTATGTCGGATCGATCGACAACGAGCGGCTTTCTTAACTCGTGACGGAAAGGACTGGACGTCCCGTTTTGGCACTCTGGCAGATGCCGCTGGCCAGCTCCCGGTGGGCCAAACGCTGCTCGACGGAGAAGTGGTCGTCGTGGAAAAAGACGGTTCGACAAACTTTCAAGCTCTTCAAGAAGCCCTGAGCAAGAAGGAAACCGACCGCCTGTTCTATTACGTTTTCGACATTCTTTACTTTGACGGTTACGATCTTACCCAAGTGCCGCTACTCCTCCGCAAAGAGACTCTGAAAAAGGTTCTCAGTGCCCTCGACGAGAACGGCAGAGTCCGTTTCAGCGACCACGTGCTTGGTGAAGGCGAAGCCTTCTTTGAGAGGGCCTGTCAGCTAGGCCTGGAAGGCGTGATCTCCAAGCGAAAAGACTCTCCCTATCGTGCAGGCCGCAGCCGCGACTGGCTAAAGATCAAGTGTCACGCAAGCCAAGAGCTGGTTATCGGAGGCTTCACGGATCCTTCAGGATCGCGCACAGGATTGGGCGCACTGCTTCTTGGCGTCCACAACGAAAAGGGAGATCTCATCTATGCCGGGAAGGTCGGAACCGGATTCACGCAGCAATCGCTGAAAAGCCTTCGCGCCCGCTTGGATCCATTGGTGCAAAAATCTACGCCCTTCTCTAATCGTCCCGCGGGTCCTCTTCGCGGAACCCATTGGGTGAAGCCAGAATTGGTGGCCGAGATCGAATTTACCGGATGGACGCGCGACGGACTTCTGCGCCATCCCTCCTTCAAGGGGCTGAGGGAGGACAAGCCCGCAAGCAACATAAAAAGAGAATATCCACAATCCACGTCACGATCCTCCGCCGCATCGCCCCCAAGCGGCAACAGCGCGAGAGTCGCGGGGATAAACCTTACGCACCCCGACCGCATCTTCTACCCTGAGCAGGGAATCACCAAGCGCGAGCTCGCCGCCTTCTACGAGCAGATTGCCGACTGGATACTTCCTCATCTTTCCGGACGACCCCTGGTGCTCGTTCGCTGTCCGGAAGGATATGAGAAAGAATGTTTCTATCAAAAACATGTCAAGGAGGATCTCCCGGATTCCATCCGGCGTATTTCCATCCGAGAGCAGCGTTCTGTGGGGACCTATGCGATGGTGGATTCTCTGCCGGGGCTTATCGCCTTGGTCCAGATGGGAGTCTTGGAGCTACACACCTGGGGCTCGACGAGCGACCGGCTCGAATATCCTGATCGCTTAACTTTTGACCTCGATCCAGATCCCGATCTACGATGGAAACAATTGATTGATTCCGCTCAAGCCATGCGACAGCGGCTTTCCGATCTCGGCTTACATGCCTTTATCAAAACGACCGGCGGGAAGGGGCTTCACCTAGTCGTGCCTATAGCGCCCAGGCACAAGTGGGACGAGGTCAAAGAGTTCTCCAAAAGGGTCGCCGATAGCATGGCTCGTGAGGCGCCGGAGCGCTACACTTCCACGATGTCCAAAACCAAGCGCAGGCACAAGATCTTTATCGACTATTTGCGCAACTCGAGAGGAGCGACCGCGGTAGCCGCCTATTCTACACGCGCCAAGCCCGGGGCTCCGGTCTCGACGCCTCTCGAGTGGAGAGAACTCACTAACGAGATTCGCTCGGACCATTTCACTATCCGCAACCTACCGGAAAGATTGTCGCGTCTGCGAAAGGATCCCTGGGAAAACTACGAAGAGGCGCGCCGGCCGATCACCGCCGCAATGAAGAAGAAGTTGGCATTACTGTAATCGACGACTCCAGCGCTGGTCATCATCGCGATGTTCGGTTTGCATGGTCTTGTTTTTGGTGGGTCTTCTTCTGTGGCCGGCAAAAAAAGGTCCAAGTAAATCCTCTAAAGATTCTACTCCGTAGGCTTTGTGTCCCTACTTCACTAAAATAGGCGCCGTAGCATAGGTGCCGAAAAGCGTTGATGTGCCGCTGGGGGTTCCGGAAACTTTGGCAGAACAATCGAGGGAACCTTTGATGGCTTTTGGTGTGCCGGAGGCGTCGACGCTGGTAATACAAACCGTAGCAAATCCTATTACCTTAGCTTTCTGTACGGGATTACCGCTGATCAGGTCTGCACAATCGATAACGGGCAAAAGGACAGTCCACTTGCCGCTTTGCTGCTTCTTATTAAACTCAGTTTCAATTTCCTGTAGCGCACTAGATACCTGCCCGTTATTGAGTTCAATAGCATCTCCGCACTTAACTTCTGGGATCGCAACGGAGCCGTTGGCCATCCCTTTAAAAACATCAGCGCTGGCGTTGGGAGTAAAATAAGATGTGAACGCGGAATCATCGTAAGGGCTGGGAGACTGATTGAAGCCGTCCAGTGTCTCTGGGGCATCACAACTTCCTGGAAATCCGACCTGACAAGACATTAAGGTTAGGGGCAGTTGGGGTGTACCGCTGCATGTGCCTTTATATAATGCGACAGCGCTCACATTTATTGTAGTTGACGAAATCCCCCCATTGAGTACGCGTCCGAAAAACAAAGGAGTGGGAAATCCCTTCGTTATGCGAACCCTGTCGGCCGGCCAAGTATCAGGTGCAGGTGCGCAGTTCGACTCGTTATTAGCGCAAAATTCCAAGTCCGTGGAGTTGAGATTAGCGGGTTTATTCATTACAACGTTTTCGTTGTTAAGTGAGGCCATCCTTTCGTACGCTATATTGGGATCCTTTTTAGAGTTGTAAGACGGGATTCCCGCTGCCGCAGACAGTGCCGCCGCGTCAACTGCTGCTTGGCCCTGATTTCTCACATATGCCATCCAGCCCACATCAGTCGCTAATCCAATGAATAAAACCATCAGGAATAGGAAAACAGTTAGAAAAATTATGGCGTTCCCGCGGCTGCAGTGAACCAGAGCCTTCATCCTTGTCTCCTACGTACAAACTGCTTGGTGTTCATAACGCATTGTGGTGCTACGACTCAAAGGAAGGCTCGTAAGACCCATAATCCGTAAGAAAGTAAAATTATAGCTGCCTTGTATTGTCACGGTAACTTCCTCGCCGCACGTTGTACCCGCAGGCGGCGTGTTGGAAACAGTAAAATCCGAGAAAAGGTAAACGTCTGGGATCTTCTGCTTGACCGTGGTTGAGACTCTCGCGTCGTTCTCTCCAAGCAATGTGAGTGTGACGGCTATTCGCGCCCCCTCGCGGGCTGCATTTTGGGCAACATGGGAAGTAAAGAAGGCAATACCGAAATCAACGGCTCCGCCTATTAGAAGAAGCATAAAAGGTAAGATCAGGCTGAATTCGACTATGGCTTGCCCCTTAGAAAATCTTGCGCGGGTTCTTCCTTTTTCGCACCCCTTTATGATTAGATAAAAAAGCCGAGTTACCATTGCACCCTCCTTCTTTATCGCCTTCGGTAACCCGGCTATCAGTATATCTGATCCGTGGCTTTCCGTCCTCCCCTCACGAGGAGTTCGGCTTTTCGAGCGAAAAGATTTTTTAAATGTTCTCTTCTGATGAACGTCCAGCGCAACTCTTGTGCCAGCATTTTTTTGTGGAAAGATTTCCCTAATAAACCTATGAAATTGCGGTATGAAGCTTCTGAAATTTGTGACCAGAGTAGTGAAATTTTGACTATGTTGACAAAAAGCGGCAATCTGATGGCAACAGCCGTCGCGACAATTCAGGGGTAGAAACTTAATGCCAAGTCCTCTGAAAGTAGGGCAAATTTCCCGGAAACGTCAAAAGAATAACTCGAGTAGGAAAAATCAGGCCCCTTTCGGCAACCTCGTTGAGTCGTTGGTGAATGGAGTCTAGCAATCATCAGCTTTCGCTTCAGAGCCCTCCCTTTTTTCTGCATCTTGTTGAACTAGGATCGGAATAGAAGTACAAAGGCATGCCCGAGAGCGTGCCTAAACCAAAAAGGAATACCTCCCAGCGATCCCTTGGGGAGACGGGCCCTAACCCCCGAAGAAGAACGTGCTCGAGCAGAGGCTCTGCGCTATCCGTGAAGACAAGTTCGTGGCATTGGTTCAACTCGGCATGACCGAGAACGTCGCTGCGCAGCGTACGATCAGAGCCGAAGCTGCCATTGCCCGGCGTAAGACTGCCACTCGGAAGTAATCTGGGCGTAATTCTCTCTGCTGTCGAACCTAGAAGACAAGTGTTGGCGCTAGTTTCCACAACTGTAAGTCACCGCTGTGCCGGGCCAGAATCTTTTCGATAATGTTCATTAGAACTGTCCCTTGGCGAGTTCTGATTTTAGGATCTTTCCCGTTGGCCCCTTTGGAAGCTCCTTCATGATGTTCACCTGCCGGGGATATTTGAATCGGGCCAAGCGCTCCTTGCAGTGATCGAGCAACTCGTCTGCTGTGATCTGTTCCGTCGGCTTGAGACTGACGAAAGCAGCAACCTCCTCGCCCAAATCGGGACTCGGGACCCCGACCACGGCAGCTTCGGCCACCGCTGGATGGGAAAGCAGAACCGACTCGACTTCCTGCGGAAAGATGGAATAGCCGCCGCGAAGAATTCTCTCGCGCTTTCTGCCGACAATCCGGACGTAACCCTCCGGTGAAACAGTGACAATGTCGCCGGTCTTAAACCAGCCATCTGCCAAAACCATCCGTGTCTCTTCAGGGTCGCCCAGGTAGCCCTCCATGGCGGCCGGAGATTTGATCCACAGTTCGCCCGTCTCCCCGGCGCTTAGCACATGGCCGTTCTCTACCGTGCGAATCTCCACGCCAGGGACGGTTTTCCCCACGGCATCCGGAATGTCCGTCGGGTCGTCGGCAAAATAAGAAATCGGACGGAACAGCTCCGTCATGCCGTAGCCGCGAACGATCCTGGTTGCCGTTCTGTCACTCCAGTCAACCGCCAACTCCCATGGACAAGGCGCCGCCCCGGAAACGGCGATGCGCAAACTCGAGAAGTCGGCGCTTGAAAATGCAGGTGAGTTGAGCAGCCGGCGAAAAACTGTAGCGACGCCGGGAAAAACTGTCACGCGATGTTTTTGGATCGCGTCGAATACCGCCTCAGGTACAAAACGTTCGACCAGCGCGACTGTGGCGCCCAATAGGAGCGGCGCTAGAAGCCCGCCATTGAGCCCGAGCGAGTGGGCCAAAGGGAGCGCTGCCAGCACCCTATCCTCGGGTGTCAGGGACATGACCGGCTCTCCCCAAGAGCGATTGGCAAAGGTCAAAGCGTTGTGGCTGAAGACGGCGCCCTTAGGCCGCCCGGTGCTTCCGGATGTGTAGAGGATCAATGCCGGCGCGTTGACTTGGCTCGGACTATTCCAAACACCTGGCTCAGCCTTCACCTCATGGATAGTCAGTTTCGGCTTAAGATCCTCCGTGAAAGCTGCAAGCTCTTCTTCTCTGAGAAGTGGATTCAGCGGGGCAGCCGTCGCTCCGACCTTGAGAACCGCTAGAAAGGCGATGACAAATTCGGCCCGGTTCGGGACGATGACCGCGACCCGGTCTCCTGGTTTCACGCCCTGTTCGGAAAGATGGCGCGCAAAGCCCGACGCTAGCCGGTCGAGGTCGGACCATGTCAGACTGCCGCCGGCCCAAACAAGGATGGGTTTTTCTGCAAACCGGCGCGCGTTCAACTCGATGTGACCGATGAAATTCTCGTCCACGGCCATTAACCAGTTATTTCATCTTTACGGGTTTAATTCCCCGCAGCTTGCTGCGTTCAGATCTCCAAAAGTCTGTTCTGTCATTCCCCAATGCTTCTATCGGGAATCCAGAGGAAACTGGGACTGGACCCCCGATAAAAACGTTCGGGGGTGACGCCTTTGGGATAGGATTCCCATCAATGTTGTTCGATACCCCGCAGATTGCTGTAGGGTAGTTCATTCGGCATCTCGGTTAAGCGGCATATTGAGAACTAAGCTGGTTCAACCAGTTCAAGCCGTTCAAACCGTTCGAAGAGGACGCATGGCTACTTACCGGCGAAGTCTTTGAGATTGATCCGCTCCCAGACTTCTCGCGGAACGCGATGGCGCGGCGTGTAGCTCGTGAGCGAAGGTTTCGCCGTGGCATCCACTCCCCACTTGGCCGTGTACCCGTCCTCTTGAGTCGAAGGATCGAGGTCCGAGCCTCTAGCGTTTGTTACGATGGTGATGTCCCGGTCAGGCTGACAGCGGGTCGCAATCGCCCAATTCACCTGTCGGTCGTTGAAAACGTCTACGTCATGATCCACCACGATGACCCGCTTCATATAAAGATCGGCTCCAAGAACGGCAAGAATGGCATTCTTCCCCTGCCCCGGTACCCTCTGGTCTATGGAAACATAGCAGGTGAAAGGCGCGGGCACGCGCACGGCCTTCACGGACGGGACCATGGCCCGGACGGCGCGGTAGAGATTCGCCTCGATCGGAGTGGTTGAAAGCATCAAGTGGTCCAGATGGCCGACGCAAATATCTTGGAAGACGGCGCCCTTGCGGTGAGTGACGGCGCGCACCTTCACCACCTCGCGCTGCCGCTCTCCCAGGCTGTAACCGGTAAACTCGCCGAAGGGACCCTCCGCCATCCGTTCGTGAGGCAGGATCTCCGCTTCCAAAATCATCTCGGCATGGGCGGGAACCAGGAGATCTGAGGTCTCGCACCGAACCAGCTCGAGCGGCTCGCCCAACAAGCCCCCCATGATGCCCCGCTCATCCTCATCGATGGACCCGATGGCAAGGCATCCGAGAGCGATCGCGGGATGGACTCCGATGGCGAAGGCGACCCGCAAAGGCTCCCCGCGCGCCTCGGCGGCGCGATGAAACTCCCAGAGATGCTTGGCGAGAGTAAGATGGATGGAGGTCGTATCGCGGCCTTTGATCATGAGCCGGTTGTAGGCGCAGTTCCATGTATCGCCGCTTGGATCCCTGGCAAAGGAAATCGCCGCGGTGATGTACGAACCGGCGTCTCCCTCGTGGTGGACGACTTGCGGGAGGTCATAAAGATTGACGTTCTTGCCGGTGAGGATAACTTCTCTCACCGGCGCCTTGGAAACAGTTTTTGGTGGGACGGGTCTTTCCATGGCCGCGAGGTAGGTTTTTTGCATCTCCTCGGGCTTCGCGTTCATCGCCAAAGCGAGCCGGGAACGGCCGGCGTGGAGGTTTGTGAGAACCGGGAACTTCGTTCCTTTCACTTTCTCGAACAGCAGGATCGGCCGGCGTTTGGCCTCCTGCTCGAGCTTGACCGTAATGGCGGTGATCTCGTACGCGGGATCGACTTCCCGTGAGACCGTGACTAGATCCTCTGGCTGGGTCCGCTTGACGAAGTCTAGATAGCTACGAAGATCCTGAGGCATAAAGGGATGAACTAAAGCTCACTTCATGATTTTCGAACTTTGCTCAAGGGCGATGAACCTCATGATAGCCCCACTTCAGTCGGAAAGCACACCATCCTTCATCGTTCGCCTCTGTTTACCTGCCGAACGCTTCCGCCTGCCTCTTCCGTTGTAGCTCTCGGATCGAAGAGCCGAAGATTTGCTCGAAGAAACCCTCTTTGACAAGCCCGTCCACAAGGCTGTTATCGATGACTTTGGAGAAGTCGAATTGCTTTAGCTGGGGCTGGGCCTGACTCTGTCGCTCTACAGCGGCTTTGACGGAATCTCTCAGGATGTAGGGAATGGGCTCGAACAGCCGGCTCTTGCTAAAGAGATCGTAGACCCGACTCGCATCCTGTTGGTCCTTTGCTCCTCCGTACTTGATCATTGTTTGGATGGCAAACGGCTTGTCATCGTAGAAGCGCTTGATCGCCTCCGCATGGGCCTTGATAAAGGCTTCAGCCACTCTGCGGCTGGTGACGACGGTTTCCTTGCGAAGAAGATAGTAAGTCGAAACATAAATATCTTCATAATCGGAGACCTGAGCCAAGATAGGGAAGCCGACGGCCTCCAAGCGAAAATACGACGGGGCCGTAATCAGGGCGGCGTCGATCTGGCCGCTCTGAAGCGCCGCAGCGCGCGCGGCCGCATCGACGCCGATCGATACCCAATGGACATCCTCCACGCTCACGCCAAACTTTTCCAACAGGTTAATTGTGAGATGATAAGGCGGATCGCCCACCCGTCCAACGCCAATTTTCTTTCCCGCAAGCTGCCGTATGGAGGTAAGATGCTTGGCGGCCACCATCGCAAAGGAGCCTTTGTTCAGGAAGCTTCCGATCAGCGTCAGGGAAGGGTCGCGCGAGACGGCCAGCACACCCGGGTCGGCGCCGCTGGAGGTCATGACCGCGTGCCCGCTGATAATGGCCGCAATCGGCGCCGGATGAACGCCGAACACCAGCTCCACGTCGAGGCCGTGCTTGCGGTAGTAACCGCCACGTTGGGCGATCCAGAGCGGCCACGTGGCGCCGCTTCGGGCGCCGAACATCGCGACGACCTTTCTGACCTCGCCGACCGATGGCTGAGCGGCCGCGGGCGTAAGCGCGCCACGAAAGAGAATCATCGCGAGCCCGATAGCGAGTAGATACCGCCCGAGACGATAGCCGCGGAACGAGCGGGCATTTCCACTGACAGGCTGCATTCAGCTCCCTTCAGACGCCAAGAACCGCTGCCAAGATTCGCCGCGCGGGATGACAGCCTTCGAAGCTCTCAGCCACGAGAAGTCGTTTGCCGCCGGATCTTTGACGATATGCGGCGGATCTCTTCCTTCTTGGACGTCCCTCACCGCCTTCAGCAGAAAACTGCGCAGCGCAATAATGGTCTTGTCGCTGTAGCCCAGGTGCTCCTTGGTTCGGTCGTAGATCGCTCCCATGCTCTCCGTAGCGCAGGCGTCCTGTTCGGCCGGAATGACGGCCTTGATTCCCGAGTAGCTCACGGCTCTTTGATGCTCCCGGTCCTGAAGATAATGATTTCCCGGGTTGCGAATCCGCCGATAGTTGGAATCGACCCAACTTCGGGCAGCTCTCTTTTCTTCGCCCAAGAATGGAGTGTCGCGCATGGTCAAGATATAGAACCAGGTTCGGGTATCATCGATAGGGATCCAGAAGCGAAAAGCGCGGGCGTCGGTCTCTTCGAACTTTGCAGTCGCAGGACCCGGCACGATGCTGAACGCGGGCAGGATAAACGGGCTGACACGAACATAGCTTTTATCCGATTCCAAGTTCCTTATCGATATGGCACGCATCCCATAACTGGTCTCTTCCGCCTCCAGCTCCGGCGCCCCGTCATGGTTGAGCCTGGAGAGATCTTTAAGAGCGTTGCAATGCAGAAACGTGGTGTGGGATGAATCAAAATCTCCTTCCAAGCCTTGAAGATAGTTGCACTCTAGATAGGACTTCACCACATGCGTTCTCTCTTCGGGGAGTCTCACCCACTCGTATTCCGGGAACAGAGGCATTTTCTCTCTCGGGCCTAAATACGCGAAGATGAGACCAGCCGCTTCCCTGTAGGGATAAGCCGGATGGCGAATCTTATTCTTAAAGTCGCTGCCCGGAGGCTCGGCAGGCGTCTCCAGCACATTACCCTCTACATCGTACTTCCAGCCATGGTAGACACACCTCAAGCCACATTCTTCATTTCGGCCGTAAAACAGAGACGTCCCCCGGTGGGAACAGTGTTCCGCCAAAATCCCGACCCGCCCTTGGCTGTCTCGAAACGCAACCAGCTCTTCCCCCAGGAGCTTTACGCGTACGGGCGGACAATCTGGGACTGGAATCTCCTCGGACAATAGGGCAGGAACCCAGTACCGCCTCATGAGTTCTCCCATACCCGTGCCCGGACCCACGCGCGTCAAAAGTTCATTCTCCTCTCTCGAAAGCATGACTCGACCTCGACAGTTAACGCGATCTTACTCCACGATCTTAGGGCTCTCGTCATCCAGAAACCGATGGCCGCAGTAGGGGCAGAGAAGCTGTATCCCCTTGTGTCTGAGCTCCTGCGAATGGCAGTAGAATTCTCCGCGACACTTAGGGCAGGTAACCCAGAAAATTTTCGCCATCAGCTCTATCTCAGCCCTCAGACTTTCGGCAGCCGATCGACAACGGCGCGCGGAATGAAATCTTCGAGCTGGGTCTTCGCCATCGCCATTTTGGGCACCTCGACCCGGGCTTCGAAGGGGCGCTGGATCGGCCGGGTCGCATCGATGATCATCTTGGCGGTCATGATGTTGTCGGTCTGGGACGGGTCGAGCGTGTTCCCTTTGACATTCTTGATGATGTCGACGTCCTGGTCCGCCTGCACGCGCGTGGACACAGCCCACATCACTTCCTCCTCGTTGTAGATGTTGATGTCGGCATCGACCACAACCACGTGCTTCACGAAGTCGCAGCCGCCCAAAGCTGCGAGAGCCGCCTGCTTAGTCTCGCCGTCGACTTTCTTGTCAATCGAGATGTAGCAATTGAACCGACAGCAGCCGGAGATCGGAAAGTGAACTGCCTTCGCTGTGGGCACAACGCCCCGAATCAAATTAAACAGGCTCCCTTCCTTCGGAATCCCGCCGAGAACCCACGTGTCCCGATGCCCTGTGAAGATATGCTGAAAGACGGCATCGTTTCGATGGGTGATCGCGGTGACTTCGATGACGTTGCGAAGCCTCTGAGGACCGTAATAGCCGGTGAATTCGCCGAAAGGCCCTTCGATCTCTTTGACATGAGGAAGCACGTGCCCCTCGATCACCATCTCGGCATCCGCCGGCACCAGGAACTCTTCTCCCCAAGTCTCAGAGGCCGTGAGCCGAAGCGCCTCTCCCATGATCGCGCCGATGCGGCTGTAGTCATCGACGCCGAAAGGCGAGACATTCAGCGCTCCCAAATAAAAAGCCGGGTGGTGGCTGACCACGATTGCGACCGGCGTCGGCCGGCCCTTTTCCTCGTTCTTGCGGTGGATCTGCCAGTTGTGCCTCGGCGACATGTGAAG